>NZ_JRNG01000004.1:0-128732 GCF_000759055.1 Corynebacterium tuscaniense DNF00037
CTCGTCCCCAATCCCCGGCTGTACGGGTTGCACTGGGGTGACAGAGCAGGCAGCCAGTGTCCCTGCCACGATTGCCAGCACCGTCGCGCCCTTTGCAAAAGTAACTCTCATTACAGGTACTCCTGAATTCTCGGCCGAACACCCAACCACGCCATGAGGAAAGCCAAAACCGTCAACACCATCACGCCTGGTGCGACGCTGTCTGAGGCTTTCAAACTGTTGGTGATGTGCGTGCGCAGATCCGTTCGCGACTGGGAGATCAGCTCCGCCAGACCCTTATCCAAGGTTTGGAAGGAGGAGGCGGTGGACGGGGAGGCGTCCACAAGCTCTTGCGATGCTGCGATATCCACGGCCCGCGCGTAATCGCCTTGCTGCAGCGCAGCCATCATGCGTGAGTGGGAGACGCGCCAATCCGTCAAAGCACGACGAGTGGTGGCCACGCGCTCCGGGTCCGCAGTGGGCGCAACTGCATCCAACGCCCCGGTCACCTCGTTCGCCGTGTCGCCCATCTCCGGACCAGAACGCCCACCTGTCCGGCGCGTGAGCAGAGTCAACGTCTCGGTCGTGCGTGTTTCCTGCGCAGTAATGCGCGCGCTGGTCAGCTGCTCGAACTGGTCGCTCGCAGCCTCAAATCCGCGTGTACCCGCCAGCCAGGATGCTGAGTTCGCGCTGATCACCCACACTGCCGCCGCAAGCATCAACGCGGTGGACATCAGGAACCCACGGTTCAAGCGACGCCGGAACATTCGCCACAGCACCCACTGCGTAAACACCAGTGCAGCAATTCCAGCGAGCAAGCCGGACAGTGGGAACAGCTGCGGCAGGGTCAGCCGCCGCATCTCCTCATCCACCTGGTCGCGCGTGATATTCAGCAGGCGCTCTGCTTTAGTCAACATCGTCTCACGCATCAGGGTGGACGCCTGCGTCATGTACGCCACGCCCAGCGGGTTACCCACGCGCTGATTCGCCTGTGCACGCTCCATCAGCCCGGTGTACTGCGGCAACATCCGCTGAATATCACGGGTCAGCTCCTGCACTTCTGCGGCATGCTCCGAGTGATCGCCGGCTAACGCACTACCGCGCACGACCTCATCCGCGGCGATAACGGCTTCATCAATCGTGGCCACATACCGCCGGTGTGATTCCGCGGTCTGCAGACCCGGCTGCACAAAAGACGTGGTGGCCAATGTATCTGCCTGGCTCAAACTGGTGTACAGGGTGTGAGCCGAATTACTGGTGGGCTCGGTGGCATTCAGTAGAGTCTCTAGAGCGTTTTCTCGCGATTGTCCCGATTGGCTCATTGCATAACCACTGGCCAAGAGCATCACGCTCAGCACTATCATGAGGGCCAGAAGCCGGCCCAGACTAGTGCTGAGGAAGTTCCACGCGTCCTCCAGCCACCGGCCGGTGCCCCCCAAGGATTCGTAGAACTTGTCCCGCAGACCCTGCAGGCCCGTCCGTGACGGTGCATCTTCGAGGGAATCTAACCACGCATCCTCATGTTCTTGGAGGTCCGCCTGGGGCCGGGACTTCCGGGGGCTAAACCGCGGTAACCGCACGCGGGAGCCACCTCCCGCATTGTCCCTGGCCTGACCGGCCGCCTCCGTGCGCGCCATTGCCCCAGAATACAATGCTTATGTGACAGGTGGGGCACAACAACACTCGCAGGTAGGGTAGCGCGTATGGAAGGTGACGGAAACGGTTGGGTCGAAGGCCCACACGGCAAACAGGTATGGGGCAAGCACGGTGCAGCCGGACTCTTTCTCCGCGCCGGGAACACGGTCCTTCTACAGCACCGCGCGCATTGGGTTGCGGACGGAGGCACGTGGGCTTTGCCCGGCGGGGCCCGTGACTCCCACGAAACGGTCGAGGAAGCAGCCCTGCGCGAAACAGTCGAGGAATGTGGAATCGACCCAGCTCTCGTGCTTATTGACGCCGCCGTGGTCACCGCCGGCACACCCCCCGGCTGGACCTACACCACTGTCCTCGCTCGCACCACCACCGGCGAGCCCATCCCACTTGAACCAAACGCTGAGTCTATGGAACTGCGTTGGGTTCCGCTGGAGGAGATTAGGAAGTTTGAGTTGCATGCGGGGTTTGAATCGTCGTTAAGCAAACTTCTGTGGCACGCTGAAAACCATGATCGAAGTTAACAGCCTGACGAAGGAGTACGGCAAGGTCCGCGCTGTCGACGACCTGACGTTCACCGTCGAGCCGGGCGTAGTCACTGGATTTCTCGGACCGAACGGCGCAGGTAAATCAACCACGATGCGCATGATCCTCGGCCTCGACACACCCACCACAGGCACCGCGCTTATCGACGGCACCCCCTACCGCTCCCTCTCCAACCCCCTCAACAAGGTGGGAGCGCTGCTGGATGCGAAAGCTATCCACCCGAACCGCAGCGCCCGCAACGCCTTGCTGTGGGAGGCGCAAGCCTCCGGCATTGACACCTCCCGCGTTGATGCGGTACTGGACCTTGTTGGCCTGACATCCGTGGCAAACAAGAAAGTCGGCGGGTTCTCACTTGGCATGGGGCAACGCCTCGGCATCGCCGCCGCCATGCTCGGCGACCCCGAATACCTCATCCTTGACGAGCCTGTTAACGGCCTCGACCCCGAAGGCATCCGCTGGGTCCGCGAACTCCTCCGGCGCTTCGCCGCCGAGGGGCGCACGGTCCTCGTGTCCTCCCACCTGCTCGCTGAGATGGCACAAACCGCTGACCACCTCATCGTGATTGGCAAGGGCCGCCTCGTCGCCGCCGGCTCCGTCCACGACTTCATCAAGGAAAACTCCGTCCTCACCACCGTTGTGCGGACCCCGCACCTGGCCGAATTTAGTGCCGCGTTGGAATCCGAAGGCATCTCTTTCACCCAAGGCGTGGACCCAGAGGGTCGCCCAACTATCGAAGTGGCGGGAAGCTCCTCCGAACACATCGGCGCCCTGGCTTTCTCCACCGGCGTCATGCTCAGCGAACTTACCGAGCGCCGCGCCTCCCTCGAAGACGCCTACATCCGGCGCACCGAGGGTGCCGTGCAGTACGCCGCAGCAGAACTCGCGGGCGGGCGGGCACCGGCCCCTTCAGCCCCAACTGCTCCGGCCCCGGCGGCCCGGCCCGCTCCAACTGCTCAAGATCTTCAAGGAGGCGCGCACCGTGCTTAACACCATCATTTCGGAATGGACCAAACTCCGCACAACCGCCTCTTTCTGGTGGACGTCCAGCATCGCTATTGCCCTGAGCATCGGGTGGACCATCCTGATGGCATCCCTTGACTCTCCTGATACGCCTTCTTATGGCGGTGCCTTGGTCGTCGCTGGCTTTGTCAGCTTCGGCCTGCTCACGCTCATGATCCAGGCAGTCATGGTGGTGACTACCGAATATCGGTACAAGGTCAGCGCCACCAACATGACGCTGACGCCTCAACGCTGGAAGGTCGCATTGGCCAAACTCGTTGTATACGGCGGGTACGCGACAGTACTGTCCTTCCTGATCCTCGCAGTCAGCTTCGTCATCGGTGACCTGATTGCCACCAACCCCATCGGTTGGGCCTCCAACGAATTCACCCGCCGTTCCCTCTGGGCTGTCCCACTAGCCACCTTCGTATCAGCGCTGCTTGTGCAGGGAATTGGTTGGATTGTGCGCCAGACCGCCGGCGCTTTGGTGGTGTACCTGGGCTGGCAGTTCGCTGTCGAGCCGCTCATTGCGTTCCTACCCAAGGTGGGCCAGGAAATTCAGGCCTACGCACCGTTTAAGAACCTGCAGCACTTCACTACTAACATTCCTAACCCCGGCCCGCAGCCGGGAGTGGATGCCCCCATTGAACTTTGGCAGTCCCTGCTTCTTTTCGGCGTGTGGGCTGTGGTGCTATACGGCATCGGTTTGCTGTTGCTGGAGAAGCGCGACGTCTAGCCTTGGTTATGGTAAGCGTGAAGGACTTTGAAGGTGCCCACGCCTGCTCGCACTAAAAGACCAGGTCAATAGTTGTGTTTTACCAACCATTGGTCTGAATGGTGTCAAATCCTTCACTCATCATTGCGAGCCTCTACTGCACCGCCGACGTCAACTTCATCACATTATCGATGTAGCGGCGGGTCCACGGGCGCTTCTTCCATTCCTCGAGCGTGAGTTGGTGGGAGACGGAGAGGTATGAGGCAGCGAGATCACAAAGCTGGGTGATCAGGGGGCCCTCGAGGACAAACAGACTGTTCTCGTAGTTGAGGGAGAAAGAACGCATGTCCATGTTGGAGGAGCCGACGATGGCGATTTCGTTGCGGTGATCGCCGGGATGGGTCCAGATGGCAGGGTCCGCGATGGCGAACTTGGTGTGTAGGACGTACGGGGCAGGGAATTGCCAGATGTGCACGCCGGCCTCGAGAAGCTGCTGGTAGTAGGCGGATTGAGCATGGTGGACCATGAATTGGTCGGCCCTTTCGCCGACCAGCAGATCAACGCGAACGCCCCGGTAGCAGGCGGTAGTGATGGCTTCCAACATGGAATCATCGGGAACGAAGTAGGGGGAGCAGAGCACCAAGCGTTGGCGGGCGTGGTGGATGAGGGTGTTGAACATCCTCAGGTTTGGTTCGGTGTTGTAGCCGGGGCCAGACGGGATGAGTTGGAGGATGTTTTGGTCGTGGTCGGCAGTGTCATCATCAAACGGGGCGCGGATGGACAGGATTTCATCGGCCTCTGTGTACCAGTCCACGGCGAACATGGTTTCCAGGGAGGCGACGACAGGTCCGGTGAGTTCGATGAAGGTGTCCACCCATTGGCGGGCTTTCCGCACGTGACTGGGCATGAGGTAGGAGCGGTCGATGAGGTTGAAGGAGCCCATGAAGGCCACACTGTCGTCAATGATGAGCAGCTTGCGGTGGTTGCGCAGGTCCGGGCGCCGGAAGGTGCCTCGGAGGGGCTGGAGAGGCAGCATGAGGTGCCAGTCAATGCCGGCGGCGGTCATGCGTTTTTTGAAGGCGCGGAAGCCGGGGTATTTCTGGGAGCCGATGTGGTCGAGCAGCACACGCACGGGCACCCCACGGTCCACAGCGCGTTCCATGGCTTCCCACACGGGTGCGGTGGTGGAGTCCCAGGCCATGGCATAAATCTCTACATGGA
Source organism: Corynebacterium tuscaniense DNF00037 (assembly GCF_000759055.1). Classification (NCBI taxonomy): domain Bacteria; kingdom Bacillati; phylum Actinomycetota; class Actinomycetes; order Mycobacteriales; family Corynebacteriaceae; genus Corynebacterium; species Corynebacterium tuscaniense. Next base: position 5,111 of record NZ_JRNG01000004.1, read on the forward strand.
CGTGGCTTTCGGCGGTATCGATGGCTTCGGCTAAGCGCCGCATGGTGGCTTGGTAGTCGGTCCACACCGCTTTGACGTGGCCATCCAGTGCCGGGAAGCCGGTGAGTGTGCGGTTGAGGTGCGCCATGGATGCCACCTCATCTGTTACGGACGCGCCGGCGGGGTAGTCGGGGAAGTCCTCGTGGACGTCGTTGAGGATCGCGTTAGCTTGGCGCTGGATACGGTGGCGTCGCCGGGATAGAAACGTTGAGCCGAGAAAGAAGTACAGCGGCAAACCCAAAAACGGGATGAGCAGAATGACCAGCAGCCACGCGTTCGCGGATGAGGGTTTCCGGTTCTCCGGGATCACGCCGATCACGGCGAATTTGATGGTGTAGTCAATCACCATCAGGACGAGTTGGAGGGTGGAGAGGCTCATCGGACTTCGTCAATAAGCAGGGCGCTCAAGTCATAGTCAGCGATGACTGGCGCGTGGTCGGAGGCCTTCTCACCGGCGCGCTCTTCAAGGTCAACCCATGCGCGCGCGGGGAGCTGTGGCGAGGCGAGCTGGAAGTCGATGAGCATGCCCTCGCCACGTTGGAACCGCATGCCTTTGTAATCGAAGTAGGAGTACGGTTCTTCGTGTTTTACCTGTGTCAACCCGAACTCTACGACACGCTGGAAGGCCGCGCGCTCGGGTTCGGTCACGTGGGTTTTGCCTTCAAAGAATGCGCGCTCCCACACGTCTTTGTCTGTGGGGGCGATGTTGAAATCTCCGCACAGCACCTGCGCTTTTTGCTTATCCGCGACCTCCCCCAACCTCCACAAAAACTCCAACTTGTAGTCGTAGTGGCGGTCCGCGATCTCCCGGCCGTTAGGGACGTAGAGGCTCCACACCTCCACCCCGTTGCACGTGGCACCTACCGCGCGGGCTTCCCGGTTTTGGGGTTTGGCCGGGTCCTTGTCAAAGCCGGGTTGGTTGGGGAAGTGGTGCTTCACATCTTCCAGGCCGACGCGGGAGATAAGCGCCACGCCATTCCACTGGTGGTAGCCCACGTGTGCCACCTCGTAGCCGACGGCCTCAAATGCCGAGTAGGGGAACTTGTCGTCCGAGCACTTCGTTTCCTGCATGGCAAGCACGTCAATGTCGTTGCGCTCCAGGAATGCGACAGCGCGGTCGACGCGCGTGCGCACCGAGTTGATGTTCCACGTGGCAATTCGCATGGGCACTAGCCTAGATCACAGCGCGCGTATCGGTGCCGGTGGTGCTCGTTGAATCCCAGTTTGGTGTACAGGCCGATGCCGGCATCGTTGCTGGCCAGCACCTGGAGGTACGCATCGGTGGCTCCTTGGCGCTTGCCCCAAGCGAGCATCTCCGCCCCGAGTTGGGTGCCCAGTCCGCGGCGCCTGAACGCCGGTGCCACCTCGACGGCGGAGTAGCCGAGCCACACCCGGCCGTCGTCAGACGAGGTAATGGTGCCGCGGGTGACGGCCACGGTCTCGCCTTGGTGGGTGAGGCGGCCGAAACCGAGCTCGCCCTCAATCTCATCGGCGAGTTCCGCCAGCGCTTCCGGTGGCAGTGGCTGCCCGCGGAAGTGGTACATGGCCAGCCAGTCTGCGTCCGGGCGTGGATCGATACGAAACGCAAAGTCTGTTGGCTCCAGCACTGGAGCCGGATCCAACAGCGAGCGCGTCATCACGAGGATCTCCGGGCCGAGGGTCCATTCCGGCCTGCCCTCAATCGCCCGCAGCGCCGGCGCGCCAATCCGCTCTGGGATGAGCAGCTGCGCGGGGAGGCCTTGCTCCCGATAGAACGAAATAATCTGTTCCAGTGGCACCTGCCGGAAACCGCCCGAATGGCCAAGTGGGGTTGCGGAGTTGGAGCGCTCGGCGATGTCGGAGCCGGCGCGGGTAAGCCAGTCGTCGAAAAGCATGCGCGATTGGCCTGGAAACGCGCGGGCATAGGCGGTCTCAACTGCGCGAATATCTGAATTGCGGATGCGGCGCGGGCTCATCCGGCGCACGATCAACGGATCGTCGATGCGGATTGCCTCGGCCTCGGACGGCAACCCGCCCACCTTCTGTGGTCGCACTACAAGTGGGTCTAGCGAGATTACGTGCCCGATCACATCCGTCAAATGCGAACCTGCGCGGCGCCGCACCACCACCCGATCACCCGGGCGTGCCGGGCCCTGACGAAACACCACCGCTAATGCCCGAACGGGTCGGGGTCCGTGCCGGGAAGCCACGTGTTGCCCGCGTGGTCCCAGCCATTGCGCTTCACCGCGCGCTTCGCCTCGCGCTTGTACCGGCCAGTGAGCACGTCAAGGTACACAAACCCGTCCAGGTGGCCGACCTCATGCTGCAGGCAGCGCGCGAAAAAGCCCGTGCCCTCTACCGAGACTTCGTTGCCGTTCTCGTCCAGGCCCGTGACCTTCGCCCACTCCGCGCGGGCCGTGGGGAAGGACTCGCCAGGAACGGACAGGCAGCCCTCCTCATCGTCGTCGCTGGGCATCGTCTTCGGGATCTCACTGGTTTCCAGAACCGGATTAATCACCGTGCCCCGACGCATCGTGTCCCCATCCGGGCAGTGATACACAAACAGGCGCTTGTTCACTCCGATCTGATTAGCCGCCAGACCCACTCCGTGTGCGGCGTCCATCGTCTCGTGCATATCCTCAATGAGCTGCTTGAGCTGCTCAATCGGTTCCGTTACCGGCTCTGTGGGGGTGTGCAAAACCGGGTCGCCGTAAATCACAATGGGTCGGATCATGGGGCCAGTATAAGGTGGGAGCGTGGAGCCATCCGACCTGACCATCCTCGACTTTGCCGCCCGCGCCCCCCGCAGCCTCGGCGCCCGCGAGGAAGCTATCCGCGTTGAGCTCGGCATGTCGCCCTTCCGGTACTACCAAAAGCTCAATTCGCTTATCGACGACCCCTTAGCCCTCGCCGCCCGCCCCCAACTCGTCCGCCGCCTCCAGCGCATCCGCGACCAGCGGGCCCTGGGGTAGGTGTGTGGCGCGATATTTCACTAGGGCGCGTTCGATCCGGGGGTGAGATGTCTTGACAGGTCCTCGACCTGATCAGCGGGAAAATTGGCCGAACCGCGCGTCGCTCGGTGCGTGTAGACCGAGCCACATTAGAGTTTCGTCTGTGACTTATACGAATCCTGGTAGGGGCAACCGAGGTAACTCCGGCAACGACCGCAATAGTGGCCGGGGCAAGGGCTCTGGTCGAGCCCGCGATCTGTATGAGGAGAACGTCATTATCGGGACGGAAACTTATCCGTCAGTAGAAAAGGCCGTGAAAAGCCAGAAGGCTCGCCGAAGGAAGCCGATGGGCGGTTCCTTCGGCGAGCCTTTCGAGGACGTTCACGACGAACCCGTGACCAGAGCAGCTGGCGCAGCCAGGTTTGGGCGCCACAGTCAGACGGATGACGTCGACTTCGAAGACACCGAGGGGTACGAGGACTACGACGATTACGACCAAGACGGCTACGCCGACGAACCCTCCGCTTACGCATCTGAACTAGAAGATGACCGGGGAGGCGTCCTCGCCGCGGGGGCGATAGGGGCGAGCGTGGCTGATGATGGGGCAGCCCGCGCAGGTGCGGGCACAGTGTCCAGCAGTGCGGCGACGGGCAGTGGCGCGGCGCTTGCAGGCGGGGCAACTGCCGTCAGTAGTGTGCCGAAGCGCGGGTTAGCCATGATCCTCATCGCCGTTGCCATTCTTCTCGGCCTGTGGGGCGTGTACGCGATGACGCAGTCCGGCAAGGACGACGGGGATACGGCTGTACAGGAACAACAGAACCAGCAGCAGGACCAGGGTGGACGTAGCCCGGGTGATAAGAGCCGCTATCCGAATACCGGCAGCCCAACAAACCCGGCAAACCCAACTGAAGGCGCCAACCAAGACGGCGCGGACAAGAAGGAGGCCGCGGATAATAACGCCGCCAACAAGGAGCGGATGACGGCGGAGAATGAGACGGTGAACGTCTTCAACAATTCCACAGTCCCGAATCTTGCGGCGGATGTCTCCGGCGCGCTGGAAGGGCAGGGTGCGCGGATCGGTGAGGTGGGAAATATCACCGAGGCGCAGGCGGTTCTGACGGAGAACACGGTGTTCTTCGACCCGGCAACACCGGGGGCAGAGGAGCGTGCCAAGGCGTTGGCGGAGCGTGTCGGGGGCGTCGCTAAGCCAAATGATGGGACGGTGCCGGAGAATGCGGCGAACCCGGGCTCTTTGACGCTGGTGCTCACAGGTCCGGTGTCTTTTTAAGAGCCTGGATTTGTGCGCACGCCCCCGCGTGCCGTATTCAGGAGGAATGACTGTGAACCAGGCCGCTTCTAACCCCAACATGGACCCGTTCCGTGACTTCAACCGGTCGGCTGGCCCAACACTGGGTGTGGAGTGGGAGATCGCCCTTGTTGATCCGCTGAGTAGGGACTTGGTGCCATTTGCAGCGGACGTGATCGACCAAGTGGAGAAGCGGTGGCCCGGCACGCACCTGGAGAAGGAGTTTCTGAAAAACACCATCGAACTGGTCACACCAGTGTGCCAGAACACGGGCGAAGCGATGGCGTACCTGGCGGAAACGAAGGACAAGATCCAACAGGTCACAGATGATATGGGCCTGCAGTTGTGGGCGGGCGGTGGCCACCCGTTCGCGGATTTTCGTACGCAGCCGGTGGGGGATAAGCCGACGTACAAAGAGATCATTAACCGCACGCAGTACTGGGGGCAGCAGATGCTGCTGTGGGGGACGCACGTGCACGTGGGTATCCGACATAAGGATCGGGTGTGGCCGATCATCAACGCGATTATGACAAAGTACCCGCACCTGCTGGCCATCAGCGCATCCAGCCCCGCATGGGAGGGCCTGGACACCGGCTACGCGTCCAACCGCACGATGCTCTACCAGCAGCTTCCCACCGCGGGCATGCCCTACCAGTTCGGCGCCTGGGACGAGTGGGTTGAATTCATGCGCGACCAAACCATCTCCGGTGTTACGTCCCACACGGGTTCCATGCACTTCGATGTCCGCCCCGCCGCCAAATGGGGCACGATCGAGGTGCGCATCTCGGATGCCGCCACGAACCTGCGCGAGCTCGCCGGAGTTGTGGCGCTGACGCATTGCCTCGTCGTGCTTTTCGACGACATGTTGGACCACAACCAGCCCCTCCCCACCCTCCAGCCGTGGCATGTGGCGGAGAATAAGTGGCGGGGTGCCCGCTATGGCTTGGAGGCTGAGATCATCACCAGCCGCGCCACCGATGAGCGCCTGGTTACGGACGATCTGCACGATCTGGTGGATCAGCTGCAACCCATCGCGGAGCGGTTGGGATGTGTGGATGAGCTAAATATCGTCAACGAGATCATCGAGGGCGGTGCCGCCTACCAGCGCCAACGCGCCGTATTTGAGTCCACGGGGGATTGGCGTGGTGCCGTGGACCAGGCGGTGGAGGAGCTTCGTTCAGGCCATCCGTAGGCGTGGAGGCCGAGCTTGTAGGCCGAGCTTGTAGACCGAGCTTGTAGGCCGAGCGAGCTCGGCCTACAAGGACTTGTGGAGGTCGCCCGGGTGCTCGTTGATGGCAATGTCATCCTCATCCCCGTAGAGCCCTTCGCGGCGAGAGACACGGCCGAGACGTTGCGCCGTGACCGGGTTGGTCATAAGTGCGAAGAGGACAAGCAGGAAGAGCATGCCAACGTCGCCACGCTGGCCGACATCGAAATGTTCAGAGCCGACGAGCCGGAAAATAACCCCTAAGATGACCATGATCAGGCCCACGGTCTGCGGTTTGGTCACTGCGTGAATGCGGGCGAGCGTGGTACGGAAGCGGTTCATGCCCACCGAGGCAAAAAACACTTGGAGGGCGCCAGCGACGATGAAGATGAGGGATACAACGTCGGTGATGAAGTCGAGATTCAGCATGGTTACAGCGCACCGTCCCTCTTGCGGAAGCGGGCGACAGACAGCGAGCCGATGAAGCCCAGCATGGCCACCACGAACATGGCGCTGACCACAGTGGTGTCCAGCGTCCAGCAGATGTAGGTAGCCAGAGCACATTGGATCGAAGCGACAATGCCATCCATGGCAATCACGCGGTCCAGCGAATTCGGCCCGATGATCAAACGCCAGGTTGTGACAAAGAACCCGGCCACGAGCAGGATCGCCGCGAAGGCGAGCACGGTGTTATATATCGCGTCATCCATGTTTGGGGCCCTTTCTCTTCTCAAAAATCTCGATCATGGAGCGTTCCAGTTTCTTTACATCAGCCAATGCCTTTTCGACGTCCTTTTGCGTCCCCGCCGACAACACGTGAATGGTCCACGTGCGATTAGCCAGATCAATATCCGTCACACACCCACCGGGCTGAAGGTTATACGCGCAAGTGGCAAAGTACAGTGCCAGCTCTGAATCTAGGCGCATGGGAACCTTGAAGATGGCGCTGCGCGGTGGATCCGCAGGGCGAATGGCCAGCCAAGAGACATTGATGGCAGCGACGACGAGCTGCCCGACCCAGCGGATAACAAAAACAAACAGTTTGGGTAGATCCACCCGGATCCCGCTGATAGGTAGCTTGGGCAGGGGCAGCAGCATCGTGATGGCGGTGCCCAGCAGCAGACCCGCCACGGCATTAGCCCAGGTGAGCTCGCCCATGAGCAGGATCCACATGGCTGTGAGCCAGACGATGAACCACGGGCGGAAGCGGTCAGCGGGGTTACGGCCGAAGCGGCGTTTGGGAGTGAATCGAGTGGGGCTCATCGGGTGGCCTCCTCACCGGTCGTCTTCTCGGCCGGCGTCGGTACCGGAACGGTTGTCACGCCGGGGCTCGGTTCCTGGATGGAGTGGCGGCGGTTGGGGAGGGCATCGGAGTCGTCGTTAAGCGATCCTTGATCGAGCGTCCGGGAGGGGTTCGACCAGTCCGTGCCCAGGACCGCGGTGCGGTAGAGGTTGGTGTCGAAGGAGGAGTCCGCGGCGCGGCCCGTGATCGCAGCGATGGGGCCCGCGAGGAATGTGATGGCCACGGATGCCGCGACGAGCGTAGCAGTGGAGGCGAGCATGCCGGCGGGCACGCGACCGGCGTCCTGGCTATCCTCCAGCGAGACTGTGTCCGAGATGTCCCCGAGTGGGCTGACGCGGACGGAGACGACATTGCCTTCGGGGGCGTCCTTGCGGTCGCGAACGAAGGCTTTGGACCACACGATCATCATCGCGTACAGCGTGAGTAGTGATGTGACCACAGCGCCGATGATGAGCACCCAGGACAGCCACGAACCTTCTTCGGCACCGGCCTGGATGAGCAGCACCTTGCCGATGAACCCGGAAAACGGCGGAATTCCACCCAGATTCAGCGCCGGGATCATGTACAGCAGCGCGATCACGGGGGCGGTATACAGCAGCGAGCCGAGGCGGCGCAGCTGGGAGGAACCCATCTGCCGTTCGATGAGGCTGACCACCAAAAACAGGGAGGTTTGCACCAGAATGTGGTGGACCGCATAGAAGATCGCACCGCTTAAACCGTGGGGAGTGCCCAGTGCGACACCGAAGATCATGTAACCGATGTGGCTGACCAGGGTGAAGGAGAGCAAACGTTTGATGTCGTTTTGGGCGAGTGCGCCCATCACACCAATCACCATCGTGGCCAGCGCCACCCACATGAGCAGGGTACTTAAGGAGCCATCCGGGAACATTGTCATTTTGACGCGGATGATGGAGTACACGCCCACCTTGGTCAACAGCCCCGCGAACACGGCGGTGACCAGGGACGCTGCCGTGGGGTACGAGTCAGGCAGCCACGCATCCAGCGGGAACACTGCTGCCTTGATGCCAAAGGCCACGAGCAAGGTGGCAAAGATCGCGGTGCGGGTACCGCCCGGGATGTCCTCAAAGCGGATACCCGCCTGCGCCATGTTCACCGTTCCCACGGAGGCATACACCAAACCGAGGGCAAACAGGAAGACCATAGACGACGCCATGGACACCATCACGTAGCTGATGCCCGCGCGCACACGCTGGGGTGAGGCACCCATGGTGAGCAAAATGTAGGAGGCAACCAAGAAGATCTCAAACCCGACATACAAGTTGAACAAGTCACCCGCCAGGAAAGACAAGTTCACACCCATAGACAGCAGCATGTACACCGGCAGGAACACCTCAACCGGGTCATTCTCATTGCCGTCCCGGATACCCTGACTGATGGCAAACCACATCACGCAAAACAGCACGATGGCGGACACAAACAGCATGATTCCGGACAACCGGTCCGCCACAAACGTGATGCCAATGGGGGCGTCCCAGCCACCCATCTGCAAGGTCTGAATGCCGGACATGTCCGCCACCAAAATCATGGATGCCGCAACGCCCGCCAGCACCAAGAAAGTAACAAACGCGATATTGCGCTGCAGCCCACGGCGGCCACCAGCCAACAAGATCAGTCCGGCCGCCAGCGCCGGAATGAGCACCGGTAGGGGGATCAGGTAGGGCATGTAGGGCAGCAGGAAGTCAACGTACTGCTCAAAAAGGTTAGGGCTGCTCACGAGGCTATTGACCGCGCTATTCATCGTCGACCTCCTTCACCGGGCTTTCAAAGGACCGGGGGCCAAAGGCATCGCCACTACTACTCATACGGCCGGTCTCCGGGTCATCCGACGCATCCGCGTCCGGAGCCGCCGCCGGAGTGGCGGGGCGGGCTGCAATTGCCTGGTCTTCAGCATCGTGCTCAATCACGTCATCCGTGCGGTAGCGGTACTGCCTGTACATCAGCGCCAAGATGAAAGACACCAGCGCCATGGAAATAACAATCGCGGTGAGGATCATGCCCTGGGCCAGTGCGTCTGCGGATTGCTCTGCCGCAGCCGAATCACGATCCACAATCGGCGGTGCACCGGCCTCCCCGCCTGCCTGCAGCAGCAGGAGATTCGCACCGTTACCAATGAGCATGACGCCCAACAGCATGCGCGTCATCGCCCGGTCCAACATCAAGTACACACCGGCGGCGATCAGAACACCGGATGCGATGAGGAGGAACAAATTCGCTTCCATTACTTCGCCTCCTCAGCATTGGTTGCGGGCACAGGGGTCTTAGTGGCTGTAGCGGCCTTTGCGGCCTTGGACGCCTCACGTGCTCGCCGGCGATCTTCGTTCTTCTGCTGCAGCGCGCGAGCACGGTCGCGTGCACGCTCCTTGCGTTCATCTTCCTCTCGGTCGATCTGGGCGCCAAGGGAGGTCAAGGTGTGCATGGTGGTGCCGACGACGATGGTGTACACGCCGGCATCAAAAAGCAGGGCCGAAGGAATCGTGACCGTGCCGATAAGTGGAAGCACCGGCTCGATGTACCCACTGGTCAGCGGAGGGTAGCCGAAGAACATGGGGATCACCGCCGCCAAACCGGAGAGCAGCAGACCCGCGCCGAGCAGTTTCGACGGATCCACCGGCAGCGCCTCCTCCAGTTCCTCACGGCCACCCGCGATGTAGCGGAGGGTCAGCGCAAGGCCCATGACCAAGCCGCCAGCGAAACCACCGCCGGGGGCGTTGTGGCCCGAGAAGAAGAAGTAAGCGGACAGCAGCACCATCGCCGGGAAGAGCAGGCGGGTGACCACATCCACCATGATGGAGCGGTTCTGCGCCTTCTCGCCCTCCACGCCTGCGGCAAGCCAGCGCGGGCGGTGCGTGGACAGGGTCGGGCGGCGCGAGTCACGCGTGAAGGATTCGGTACGGTAAATCAGGCTGGCCACTCCAGTCGCCGCGATCACCAGGACGGAGATTTCGCCGAGAGTATCCGCGGCACGCAAGTCCACCAGCAGCACATTCACAGTGTTCCGGCCGTGACCGATGTCATAGGCTAGATCCGGCATGAACCGGGAGATCGGCTCGGCAATGCGCGCGGACATCGCCGCGATAGCCACCACCACAACGGAGAAACCAGTGCCCACGGCCAGCCACGCGCGCAGGCGGTTGTCGGCATCACGGACATCCACCTCGGTGGGCAGCTTGCGCAGTACCAGCATGAACACCACCATCACAAGTGTTTCCACCAGCACCTGCGTAAGTGCCAGATCCGGCGCGCCATGGAAGGCGAAGATGACGGCGGAGCCGTAGCCGGTCAGACCCACCAGGATGACCATGGACAAACGATTCCGGATGATCGTCGCGGCAACAGCACAACTAACCATCACCAGCACCGTCATACCTTGCCAGGGGTTATCCCACAGCTTCATGTGCGTATCAGTGGTCCGCCCAAGCACAAGCGCCGCCAGTGGCACCACCAGCAGCACACCGAAAATGACGGCTAGGTTGATGGTCAAGGAACCGCGCTGCGTCGAAGCGGTCAAGCGTAGACTCGCCTGCCGCAGCACCCTCAACATATTGTCCCAAAGATCATCCGCGTCCCCCAATGCCGGACGCTCAAACTGCGTCTTTTTCAGTAGTTCGCGCTGCCAGAAGATCACAGCACCGGTGGCTATGATCACCGCGCTCAGCGCCAGCGGAACAGTGATGCCGTGCCACAGTGCCAAGTCCTGGTGTTCACCCTCCGGGAAACGCACGTGCAAGTACTGGTTGAAAATCGCCGACAGTGGCTTCGGTACCAGGCCGAAAACGATGGTCAACAGTACCAGCAGTGCCGGAGGCGCCCATTGCAGGAAGCCGATGGGTTTCATGGAGGCGACGGCGGGGGACGTGCCGTCGATAAGCTCAATGCTGAGGTCCTGCGGTTGTTTGCGTGCAAAAGCACCCCACAGGAAGTACAGGGAATAGCTCATGGTCAGGATCGAGCCCGCAACGAAACCAACAAGCAGTACATCGCGCGGCATGCCCACCAGCAGCTCCTCATGCAAGGTGGTTTCGAGCACTGCTTCCTTTGCCACAAAGCCCCACAGCGGTGGAATGCCCGCCATCGATGCCGCCGCGAGCGTAGCCAGCACCGCAACCAGCGGTTCCTTGCGCCCCAGCCCCGACAGTTCGCGGATGTCGCGCGTGCCGGAGGTGTGGTCGATCGCGCCGACAATCATGAACAGCGCCGCCTTGAACAGCGAATGCGCGAACACGAGCGCCAGGCCCGCGAGCATCGCCTCGCGCGAACCAATGCCCACCACCGCAGTCATAAACCCAAGCTGTGACACCGTGCCATACGCCAGAATCAGCTTCAGATCACGCTGCTTCAGCGCCATCCAGCCACCCAGCAGCATCGTGAACACGCCCGCCGGAAGCACAACAACGTGCCACACGCTTATCGACGAAAAATCCGGCGCCAACCTTCCCACCACATACACCCCCGCCTTCACCATGGCCGCGGAGTGCAGATATGCGGACACCGGGGTCGGTGCCGCCATTGCGCCGGGCAACCAGAAGTGGAACGGTGCCTGCGCCGACTTGGTCAGCGCGCCGAGCAGGATAAGCATGACAGCCGCGGTGATCCCCGGGATGTTTTCTAAGTTGGTCAGACCCGGGATTTCCGAGAACTTCCACACATTCGTCTGGGTGCCAAACAGGATGATGCCCACCAGCATGGCTAACCCGCCAAAGGTAGTGACCAGCAGAGCCTGCGTCGCCGCTCGTCGTGAAGACGCCCTCTCCCCGTAGTACGACACCAGCAGGAAGGAGAGCACCGATGTAATCTCCCAGAAGATGTACATCATCAAGATGTTGTCCGAGATCACCAGCCCGTACATCACCGCGGCAAACATGGTGAGCTCTGCCGCGAAGATACTCAACCGCCGCGGATTCGAATCAAAATAGCCCCAGCAATACAGCAGCACCAAAGCGCCAACACCCAGGATGATCAGGCCAAACAGGCCGGCGAACGCGTCCAAGCGGAACTCAATATTCAGGTGTATCCCCGGCATCCACGGGTACGTGGCCAGGATCTCACCCCCGTTGCGGAAGGTCCCCGCCGTGAAGTGATACACCAACCAGAAAAACCCTGCCGCGGGCACCAGAGCCAACAAACCAAACGCGGGCCTTCCTAGGGTACGAACTAGGAATGGCGCCGCCGCCGTTGCAGCAATAAGCGCTATGAGCAGGGTGATCACGGTGTCACGGCCCTCCCGAGAAGTTCTGTCATTAGGTTAAGGATGCAGCAGCTATCAAACACACCCTGCCAACTTGGGAAACACGTGAAACCAAATCAAAAGGCGCGTCATGAAGGCGTGGCCAACTCCAGACAGTCTACAGCTTTTTACCCGATGGTGTCATGGCAACTAAGGGTTGGCTTAGCTTTTGACTTAGCCGTAGATGCGCTGCGCACCAGAGGCCATTGCGGAAGCAATGGAGATTTCGCTGGTCGTGCCAAAACCAACGGCCCACGCGGTGTTGCGCTCGTCGATCTGATGAGCAACCTTGATGGCGGTGAACTTTGCCTCGAAAAGCTCAAACTGGTGGAACTCGAGGATCTCAACATAACGACCCTCCTCCGCCAACATCGCCGAAAACGCGTGCGCCGGGCCCGAAGCCGTGACCTCGCGGTGCTCTGTCTGAGGCGGAAACGTCTTCGAGGTGCGGGTGACATCCGCAGCGTAGGTGGTGTAGCACCAGTTCTCGCGGGTAGCGGTGATGTCGGAGAATTTAACCGTCGGCGTCGGTGCGTAGGTGGCGGTGAACAGGGACCAGGTCATGCCCATGGCCTCTTCGCGCAGCTCACGTGGCAAACGACGTGGTGTATCGTAGCGGAGCTGGAACGGGTCCAGCGTCTCATTCGGTTGGGTTGACTGCTGCGTGGTCTGCTGGCCGGTTTGTTCTGGCGCCGGGGTCAAGCCATCGAAGCGAGTCTGGTTGGTCTGCTGAGTCTGAGTTGTCTGAGTCTCGGTGTAAGACACGAGTATGTCCTTCTACGTTTGCGGTTTGTGTTGGGGGTGTACCGACTCGCTAGTACTGGGTGGCTAAGGACCACTACCCCACACCGCAGGGAGTCGGCTACTCCGCGTTGGGGTCGGTGGCCTTGAGTACCACCGCTAGCGCTAGAGGCGCTAGCGCTCGTAGAAGAATCTGCTTTTGCATGTCTGTGACAGTAGCCCACTAGCCAGGTGATGCGCAACACATTGGGAGAAATTTTTTCGGCTGCTCTTATGTCGTTTTGTTGTACGCGCAGGTCAAGGCTACAAAAGCCGTCCCAAAAAGTCTACCCTCGATCCCACTATGTGGAACATTCTGCGGCGGATGTGTTGTCACGCTGTCTCGTTCGCGATGCCCGGATCCTCACCGCCCACCCCAAGGCGTAGAACCAGCTTTTAGGGTCCAGCTATTCGGCCTAAAACCATCGAAAAGCTGGATCTTGATAGCTGGTTTTGTCGCAGTAGTGCAGGTTCCATTTAGAAGGGCCGGCTTGGCTGAGCGGAGGTGAGGGCGGGGCCACGGGATTGGGAACGCTGATAAGCGTCGATCACGCGCTGAACACATGCCTGCTCATCGTGGAGAATCTCCGAGGGGAAGAGACGCAAAACCTCGTAACCCTGCTCACGCAACCAATTCTCGCGTTTGAGTTGTTTGAGGACTGTCTGGTGGGTGAGGTCTTCGTACTTCATTGCTCCGTCGATCTCAATAACAAGTTGGTCTACCAGCAGGTCAACCCGCACACGACGACCGATCCACATCTGTGGCTGCGCAGTAATGCCGTTCTCGAAGAGGATGATGCGGAACAGCGATTCATACGGCGACTCCGACAGCGAGACACTCATCACGAGCGCCTCACGCGCCACCGCGATGCCTTTCTTGCCTGTCAACGGCGCGATGGTCGTCGTGATCTGTTTTTGTTTGACCTGCACATTGATCGGTGTATCTCCCTTCAACCACCAGTCCAGCGCAGCAACGCCGTGGCGCAGACCATGCAGCCGAGCGATATCGACGATCGTCCTTTCCAACGTCGTTACACGCAAGATGCTAGAGCCGGTTCCATCAACGGCCTCGAACTCCTGGTAGTCCACGCTGGCGATAGGCATATGACGATATATAACCCCTGGGGGCCACTGGGTAGTAGAGGGCGGTTTGCCGGATGTGTGCGCAAGCTCCACGAACTCTTTCTTTAGAGGTAGTACCCATAGTCCCCAAAATTGCCCGGCGGATCGTCCAACAAGTAAGCCTGTATGTGCTGCTGTCCCAGATGCGTAGCACTTGAGGTAGTCCTGCTCGTAGCGTTTTAGCTGTTCCCAGTCGCTGGCGCGTATGTACTTGGTGGCAGAGAGTTTTACGCAGTCGCTCTGGTGCGCTTGTCCGCGTGACAAAAGTAGGTTACGTAGTTTGACGAAGTCCATGGGTCCCCCTAATAGGCGCGCTCCCCCGAGCGCTCTTGGTGGAGACGTTAGCAAAGCTTTGCCGCGCTAGTCCTCGGCTGACGCTTTGCACCATCCACCACTAAAAACCTAAAACCCGCTTTCTGGCTCCAGCTATTCGGGCTGAAACCGGCGAAAAGCTGGGTGTAGATAGCGGGTTCTGTGGGGATTGGAGAGCGCGGGGATTGGAGAGCGTGGGGAAGGGAGGCGCGCCCAGGCCTGCCTTGGCCCCGCCCGGTTCTACAACGAAGCCACTCGCTGCAGGAACTTTGCTTCCGCGACGGCGACGCGTTCGATTTCGTAGGGGTGGACGGACTCGTCAACCGAGTGGATGCCGGCGAGGTTATCCTCAACGCCGTACATGGCAATGGTGGCGTCGGGGAAGTGCTCCTGCAGGGTGGCGGTCAGTGGGATGGAGCCGCCTGAACCGACGGTGACCAGGTCGGTTGGTGTGGTCACGGTGGGGTCAGAACCGGCGCCTTCCTCGTAGGACTCCTGTAGGCATTCGCCGAGGAGAGCGATGGCGGGGCGGGAGGGGTCGGTGGCAAAGCCGTGGTTGATGTCGAAGATCTCTACGGACACCTTGGCACCCCACGGGGTGTGGGAGATGAGGTGCTGCTTCAAAGCTTCGGCGGCAGCGGCGGGGTCCATGTCGGCGGGAACGCGCAGGTTGAGTTGGGCTTCGGCGCGGGGAACGATGGCGTTGACGGCCTCACTGACCGGGGTAGAAGTGAAGCCAATGATGGTTACGGCGGGGCGGGCCCAGACCATGTCGGCAACACCAGGAGAACCAGCAGTGCCAGACTCCACACCGCCCAGAAGGGACACCCCATCGAGGACGCCGGCGTCGGCGCGGAAGGCAGCAGCGTCGTATGGCTGGCCGGTCCAGGTGGCGGTCAGGGCGTCGCCGAGGCCGTCAATGGTGGTGTGTCCGGAGGCGTCGCGAAGCGAATCGAGGGTGCGGATGAGTGCGGCGACCGGGTCGGGGGCGGGGCCACCGAAGGTGCCGGAGTGGATGGCGCCGCGCAGCGTTTCTACGGTGACTTTGAGTTGGGCGCCACCACGCAGGGCGGTGGTGAGGGTGGGGGTGCCCACGGCGACGTTGCCGGAGTCGGCGATGAGGATGACGTCGGCTTCGAACAGTCCAGGCTGCTCCTGGATGAGCTTCTCCAGCCCGCCGCCGCCGAGTTCTTCGGAGCCTTCGACGAGGACGATGAGGTTGGCTTGGGGGCCGCCGGCATCGTCGATAAGCCTTAAGGCTTCGAGGTGCATGGCCACGTTGCCTTTGCAATCGGCGGCACCGCGCCCGTACCAGCGGCCGTCGCGCTCGGTGAGGGTGAAGGGGTCGGCGGTCCACGCGGCGGGTTCGCCGGCGGGCACGACGTCGTAGTGGGAGTAGAGGAGGACGGTGGGGGCGTCGTCGCTCACGTGGCGGCGGCCAATGATCGCGTCAGCCTTATCCGCGGTCGCGTGCCTCTCCACCTCCAACCCTCTCTCCGCCAGCGCCGCGGCCACCCAATCAGCGGCAGCTGCGTGCTGATCAGCCAATTCAGGGACCGAGTGCGGGGAGTTAAAGGACACGAGTGCGGAAAGATCGTTGAAGATTCGTTCGCGGTTCGGTGTAAAAGTGCTCATGTTTTTGAACCTACCAGCGCGGCACGCTGCTGGTTGTGGCTAGGATCGGCCCTACTCAAACGACGCCGACCTAGAGGGGTGCCGCGATGTTGCAGGATTTCACGGAACTGTTCTCGGAGCTGTTCACAGACCTGTTCGAGAACAAGTTCGCGCTCGTGTTGTTCGGGTTTTTCGCGCTGTCGATTGTGTGGTCGGTGGTGCGCAAGATCTTCGACAAGGTAGTGAAGCGCGAGTACGGGCATGTGGTGGCGGTGGACATTTCGGTGAGCAGGCGCCCACTGGCCAATAAGAACTGGAAGCCCATGAAGACGCGGATGCTCGTGCGCATGCCTTCGGGGGAGGAGCTGCTCACCCGATGGAATGACTCAATGTTGCATCTTAAAAACGGGATTAGGCAACAGGTTTTTCAGGGGACCTGGACCAACTTTCAGGCGCCGAAGATCAATGCTGCCCCGGATGTGCAAGAGGAGGCCATCAAACAGATGAAGGACAGTTTCTTCCGCTACCAGCTCCCGCAGCCAACATCCGTGGTGGTGCGACGCAGGAAAAGCGGGAGGTTTGACCTAGAGTTCTAGGTTTTCTGGTTTCCACCTTTCGTTGGGCCGGAGTAAAATTCCACCAGACTCCCAACCTCCCAGAAAGGCTCAACATGGACAACCGGACGCAACTGCGCGAGCTGACCCTGCGCGGCATCATCATTGGTGGCCTGATCACGCTCGTGTTCACGGCAGCCAATGTGTACCTGGGCCTGAAGGTGGGTTTGACGTTTGCTACGTCGATTCCGGCGGCGGTTATTTCGATGGCGGTGCTGCGTAAGTTCGCTGGGCACAATGTGAAGGAGAACAACATTGTGCAAACGATTGCGTCTGCAGCAGGCACGTTGTCCGCGATCATTTTCGTGCTGCCGGGCCTGGTCATGATTGGTTATTGGCAGGGCTTCCCGTTCTGGACTACAACGCTCGTGTGTGCACTCGGCGGCATCTTGGGTGTGATGTTCTCGGTCCCGCTGCGCCGCGCGCTGGTCACGGGTTCGGATCTGCCGTACCCGGAGGGTGTCGCCGCGGCGGAGGTGCTGCGCGTCGGCGATGGGGATCCGCACAATGAGGAGAATGTGAAGGGCCTGCGCACGATCGTCGTGGGTGGCCTTGTCTCTGCAGCGTACGGCCTGCTCGCCGCGATGAAGGCCGCCGCGAGTGAGGTCGCGGGCGTGTTCAAATTCGGTCCGGGTGCGACGATGCTCGGCGGCTCGCTCTCCCTCGCACTCATTGGCGTGGGCCATCTTGTGGGTATGACCGTGGGCATTGCCATGCTCGTGGGTGTTGTCATTTCCTTCTTCGTTCTGCTTCCATGGCGCACATCTTCGTTTATCGCCGGCTCCGCGGCCGACCTCACCGACATCGTTACCACCACCTTCTCCTCCGAGATTCGCTTCATCGGCGTGGGCACCATGGCGGTAGCCGCACTGTGGACCCTGATCAAGATCACTGGCCCGGTGGTCAAGGGTGTCAGCGCCTCTTTGGCTAGCTCCCGCAAGCGCGCTGCTGGTAATGAGGTGGATGTGACGGAGCAGGATATTCCGTTCCCGATAGTCCTGGGCACGATCTTGGTGTCCATGCTGCCGATCGGTTTCTTGCTGTGGGATTTCCAGCAGGGCACGGACATCCATGAGCACGCGGTGAGCCTGACTATCATTTCGGTTCTGTTTATTCTCATCGCGGGTTTGGTCATCGCGTCGGTATGCGGTTACATGGCTGGTCTCATTGGTGCTTCGAACTCCCCGATCTCCTCGGTGGGCATCATCGCGGTGATTGCATCTGCACTGCTTATCGCTGCCTTTATGGCGGGGACGGATGCGAGTGCGTCCTCGTTGGTGGCCTACACGTTGTTCACCGCGGCGATTGTGTTTGGCATTGCCACGATTTCCAATGACAACCTGCAGGACCTCAAAACCGGTCAACTCGTGGGCGCGACCCCGTGGAAGCAGCAGGTGGCGCTGGTCATCGGTGTGATCTTCGGGTCCTTGGTTATCCCGCCGGTGCTGCAGCTTATGCTTACTGCTTTCGGATTCCAGGGTATGGAGGGTGCCGGCGCGGATGCTCTTGCTGCGCCGCAGGCTGTCCTCATGTCGTCCGTAGCAACGGGCATTTTTGATGACTCCCTGGATTGGAACCTCATCTTCCTCGGCGTGGCTATCGGTGTGGCCGTAATCATCATTGATGAGATCCTGGGTGTGACCACGAAGAAGAAGTATGCGCTGCCACCTCTTGCCGTGGGCATGGGCATGTATCTGCCGGTCGCGGTGACCGTGATGGTTCCGGTGGGCGCGCTGCTGGGCTACCTGTACAACCGGTGGGCATCCGGCCAACGCAATCCGCAGTCCGCGATCCGCAAGGGCACGCTCGGTGCTACTGGCCTCATCGTGGGTGAGTCCCTCTTTGGCGTGGTCAACGCTGGCATCATCGCCGCCTCGCAGGGTGAGAGCCCGCTTGAGATTTTCAGTGGCGCCACCTGGTCCACCGCCCTCGGCGTTGTCCTCTTCATCGGCGCGATTGCTTTCATCTACAGGCGCACTGCGCAGTCGGCGAAGGATTTGCCCGTCGCCGTGCCTGCGGAGAAGTAGCAGCACTTCGCGCTCTACCTTGCACTCGGAACCGTTGACTGCTAAAAAAGGCATTAGCACTCCAGCCAAGTGAGTGCTAAAAAGTCAATTTCGAGTGGGTGAGGCTGTTAGCACTCACCAGCCGTGCCGTCGCGGGCGCCCGCTTGGACCTTGTAGACGTGAGAGTGGCGTCGCCTTTCCCATATAAAGAGGAGCAACAAACTCACATGGCAAAGATGATCGCATTCGATGAGGAAGCACGCCGCAGCCTTGAGCAGGGCCTAAACACCCTGGCAAACGCTGTGAAGGTGACCTTGGGACCAAAGGGACGCAATGTTGTCCTGGAAAAGTCCTGGGGTGCACCGGCGATCACGAACGATGGCGTGACCATCGCTAAGGATATTGAGCTGGAAGATCCGTACGAGAAGATCGGTGCGGAGCTTGTTAAAGAGGTAGCTAAGAAGACTGATGACGTTGCCGGTGACGGCACCACCACCGCTACCGTTTTGGCTCAGGCTCTTGTGCGTGAGGGCCTGCGCAACGTGGCTGCTGGCTCGAACCCGATGGGCATTAAGCGTGGCATTCAGGCCGCAACGGACAAGGTGACTCAGATTCTTCTGGAGACCGCGAAGGAAGTAGAAACCGAGGAAGAGATCGCCTCCACCGCTGGTATTTCTGCGTCTGACCCGGACATCGGTAAGAAGATCGCCGAGGCAATGTACGCCGTGGGCAACGGCTCCGTGAACAAGGAGTCCGTCATTACCGTTGAGGAGTCCAACACCTTCGGCGTTGACCTTGAGGTCACCGAGGGCATGCGCTTTGACAAGGGCTACATCTCCGCTTACTTCGCCACCGACATGGAGCGTGGTGAGGCTGTGCTGGAGGACCCGTACATCCTGCTGGTCTCCGGCAAGATCTCCAACGTCAAGGATCTTCTCCAGGTTCTGGAGCAGGTCATGCAGTCCGGTAAGCCACTGCTCATCATCGCCGAGGACGTTGAGGGTGAGGCTCTGTCCACCCTCGTGGTGAACAAGATCCGTGGCACATTCAAGTCTGTGGCGGTGAAGGCGCCGGGCTTCGGTGACCGCCGTAAAGCAATGCTGCAGGACATCGCGATCCTCACTGGTGGCCAGGTCATCTCTGAAGAGGTCGGCCTGAGCCTGGACACCGCTGACCTGTCCCTGCTGGGTCAGGCACGCAAGGTTGTCATTACTAAGGAAGACACCACCATCGTCCAGGGCGCTGGAGACCAGGCTCAGATCGAGGGCCGCGTCAAGCAGATCCGCGCTGAGATCGAGAATTCCGATTCCGACTACGACCGCGAGAAGCTCCAGGAGCGCCTGGCCAAGCTCGCCGGCGGTGTCGCTGTGATCAAGGTCGGCGCTGCCACCGAGGTTGAGCTCAAGGAGCGAAAGCTGCGCATCGAGGACGCTGTCCGCAACGCTAAGGCAGCTGTTGAGGAAGGCATCGTCGCTGGCGGTGGCGTGGCCCTCCTGCAGGCCGCCAAGTCCCTCGAGGATAACCTCGGACTCGAGGGGGATGAGGCTACCGGTGTGAAGATCGTCCGCGAAGCCATCACCGCCCCACTCAAGCAGATCGCCCTCAACGCCGGCCTGGAGCCGGGCGTCGTCGCCGACAAGGTGGCTAACCTGCCCACCGGCCAGGGCCTCAACGCCGCTACCGGCGAGTACGTGGACATGATGGCCGCCGGCATCAACGACCCGGCCAAGGTCACCCGTTCTGCCCTCCAGAACGCCGCCTCCATCGCCGCGCTCTTCCTCACCACCGAGGCAGTCGTGGCCCAGAAGCCGGAGCCCGCAGCCCCGGCCATGGACCCGGAGGCCATGGGCGGCATGATGTAAGCACGTATCGCTTATCGACGAACCGGTCCCGCGCACTGATTTATCCCCGCGTGGCGGCCGGTTTCGGCGTTTCTGGGGGGCGAGTGGGGCGACTAGTAAAAGAGTGGTCCCCCATCCCGTGTAGGGGGACGGAGGACCACTCACGTATGCAGGCGTCAACACTTTGCGCGTTCCGGTACTGCGAAGTTAATCACAGCCGACCTTCGGGGTGGTGGGTAACTAGCCCAAATCCCTTGGGGATGCTGAGTTTACTCGAGGTCGGATTGAATTAGCCCCCGAAAGTTGGACTGGTTTAATTTTAGGCGGTTAGGGTTTCAAGGGTCTGATTCTGATACTGCACCGGAGATAGGTCAGCCGTAGCCTAAAGTCCCCCTATAATAGGGTAATTGGGGCAGTTTGTGGAATTAATTTTCTGATCAGATTTGCAACATCGATCTCGTCGTTCCGAGCGTTACACGTCCGTTACATACTTTTTCCGCCGTTCATATTTGGCCACAAAAAGAGCAGGTCAGACACATTAACTGGGGCTAGTTAATTTAATGTTCAACTTGTTGCCGGCTTCTAGTTTTGAAACACTCCGCCACGCCAACTGAAAGTTCTGTTTGCGGGTCCTGTGTTTTGTGGCAGGATTACTTCCTGTGACGCCCGATCGTGGTGTCTGACACTCAGAAACCCTCATCGGTGAGAGAAGCCGGTGACTTTCATAAGGAGATACAACATGGATGTCAAGGACATCATCTGGCACCTCGAGAACTTCATCAACACCAACAGGGGTTGGAACGACTTCCTGGGTGGCCTCTTCGGCTTCTTCGGTCAGTGGGATGACTACCTGAAGTGGGTTCAGGAGAAGCCGGGTCAGGGTGAAGGTGGCTTCGCTGCCGGTGCTGGCACCCTGAAGAACCTGCTCTCTTCCAAGTAAGTAATTCACCTTTCACGAATCCATCCACAAGGAGTTAAAAATGGATAACTTCACCAAGTTCATTGACGGTTCTTCCAAGTTCTCTGACGGCCTTGGCCAGATCAGCAAGACGACTTTCGACTTCATCCTCCCGCTGGTTCGCTCCGCTGAGGGCCTCGTCAAGCTGCTGAAGCTCCTCCCGTAATAGGAGCTACGCTTTGCTAGATCACTAGCAAGCACATCAGTCCCGTCGCTTTTGCGGCGGGACTTTTCGCTTTGTTTGTGTGCTTGTGCGGGGTAAGGGGGCAGCATGGACAAGCAAAACTGCGACCTTGTTCCCGCAGTGGGGCGTGGGAAGTGATGGGTGACTACACTGGTAGGTATGGCCAACGATGACGATATGCCGATGATCGACCTCACCCAGACCGAGGGCTACTACGTCGACGACTCCGATGAAGATGACCCGGTGCTGCTGCAGGCGGACGGCACCCCGATTGAAACCTGGCGCGAAAATTACCCGTATGACGAGCGCATGACGCGCGATGAATACGAAAAGACGAAGCGCGCGCTGCAAATTGAGCTGCTGAAGTGGCAGAACTGGACTAAGGATACAGGCCAGCGTCACATCATCATCTTTGAAGGCCGCGATGCCGCTGGCAAGGGTGGCACTATTAAGCGTTTCAACGAGCACCTCAACCCGCGTGGTGCACGCACGGTGGCTTTGGAGAAGCCTTCGCCACGGGAGTCGACCTCCTGGTACTTCCAGCGCTACATTGAGCACTTCCCGGCCGGCGGCGAGATCGTATTCTTCGACCGTTCCTGGTACAACCGTTCCGGCGTGGAGCGCGTCATGGGGTTCTGTACCGAATCGCAGCACGCCGAGTTCCTGCGTGAGGTGCCCATGCTGGAGAACATGATCCTTGGTTCTGGTATCTCGCTGACCAAGTTCTGGTTCTCTGTGACCAAGAAAGAACAGCGGACCCGTTTTGCTATCCGCCAGGTGGACCCGGTGCGTCAGTGGAAACTGTCGCCGATGGACCTTGCGTCCTTGGACAAGTGGGACGACTATACCCGCGCCAAGGAGGAGCAGTTCCGTTACACGGACACGGATGAGTCGCCGTGGATCACCATCAAGTCCAATGACAAGAAGCGTGCCCGTTTGAACGCGATGCGCTACATCCTGTCTAAGTTCGAATACACCAACAAGGACCACAGTGTGGTTGGTGAGCCTGATCCGTTGATTGTGAAGCGTGGCCGCGACCAGATTGGGGACTAGTTTCTAGGATGCTCTAGGGCTAATTTCGGAGTTTGAGGGAGCTGGGTTGCAGTGTGCAGCCCAGCTTTTTGCTTTCGCGGGGTGATCCGGGGGGTACGTATCAATCAAAAGGTCTAGATAGTCTTGATGGTAGCGCTAAGGACGGGCTAATTTCATCACCGAAAATAAGGTATCGCTAGCTTCTTGGAGGTTGATGTGAAGAAAGTTCGTGGCGCGGTCATCGCAGCGGCAGTCGCTGCAAGCGTGATGGTTGTGCCGGGAATGCCGGTGGCGCTGGCAGCAGAAAACGGTGCACTGTTGTGGGGTATCAGGGCCTCATTCAACAACTACGTTGGTGGACCGGTACTCGTGGGGGATGGGGCTACTGAGGATAAATCTACGGGGGCACAGCGCTTCTCCTTCCCAATTGAAAATGTGAAGTACGATCGCGATGAGGTGCGCCTCGAAGCGCAGTTTAAAGGCACCGTGAAGTACAAGCAGTACTGCGACGGGAACGAGGACAAGCTCAATGCGCGGTGCGACTTGGATCTCACGTTCAGCAATCCGAAGGTCGTGCTTGATGACGATAAAGATTCCTACATCGAAGCCACCGTTAACTCCCGCCAGTACCTGTCCGGCACTTACTACGACGGCGATGGTCAGCCAGTTCGTGTGGTCAACCTGTACCCGCAGTCCGGCACTTTCCGCAACGTTGACGGCACCATCAACTGGTCTGAAATCCCTGCAACGTTGACGGAGCAGGGCAACATGATGATGTCTGAGTTCTATGATGTGGGCGAAGGTATGGACCCCGTGGACTTTAGCTATCAGGGTGATGGTGCGGACATCACCGACCCGAA
Organism: Corynebacterium tuscaniense DNF00037; assembly: GCF_000759055.1. NCBI lineage: Bacteria > Bacillati > Actinomycetota > Actinomycetes > Mycobacteriales > Corynebacteriaceae > Corynebacterium > Corynebacterium tuscaniense. The sequence continues at coordinate 28,464 of NZ_JRNG01000004.1, forward strand.
CGCCCTTCGTGCCTATCCCATGTCCTGGGACTCCCCGGTGCCGTATGACAGCGCCGTCACTCGCATCTTCGACCTGGGTAAGAACGTTCTTGCCTCCGCCGGCGGAAGGGGCATCTACCTGCTCAGTGAGGACCTGAGGCAGCTCGCCGCCTTTGAAACCAACGCGTCCAAGCGTGGCACCGGTGCCTACGACGCTAAGACGTCCACCTTCTATTACGCCGAAGAAGGCTCCAAGGAGCTCAAGGCGCTTCCGGTCACCGATGATGATTTCGGTGAGGCCAGGATCGTATACGAGGCGAACGGAGAGATCCTGGCGGTCGGCGCACATCCCAAGACCGGTAAGGTCGTGGCCATCGCACAGGACGCCAAGGTTGGCGGTCAGGCGGAGCCGTTGGCGCAGTTGATCACGGTGAGTGGCGGGCAAGCCCAGGGGCAAGAACTGCCGACATCCGAAAGGCTGTACAAGCCGGTATCGAAGCAACTCACCGCGGTTGAACAGGGTCTGCACGCCTACTCCGAAAGCGCGTACCGCTCCTCCTTTGATCCCAACAACATCCGCGAACTCATGCCGATGGATGACGGGACCTTCGTCTACGCATCCCGCGCTGAGATCACCTTCGCGGACGGGGGATCGAGCTACAAAAACATGCTGATCTCCATCGATCCAGCGGCCGAAGGCGCTGAGGTGGCCAAGGCCATGCCGGGCTCGTACACGCTGACGAATAAGCAGCTCGACGCAGTGACCACTAACGGTTCACGCATCATTCGAGCCAACACTTTCGGCGACATCCAGTCGCTGGTTTACGCTGAGCGCGACATCAAGGAGCAGACCCCGGTCAGCTTTATGGAGGGCTACAAGGGGTGGGGTCTCGGTGGTTTCGAGGCTGATGGCACTCCTGTGGTGATCAATGGCCAGACTGGCAAACTTGTCTGGTTTGATCCGGAGACCTTTACGGTCAAGCGTGAAGCCGCAGTGCCGAATGGCCGTGAGGTGTCCAACTTGAGCCACGGTGATCTCATCATCCGTGCGAATGGGCTCTACTACACCCCGACCGTGGACGAATCCCGCGGCGACTACATCGAGCACTACAGTCTCCGCATGCTGCACAAGGGCGACTACACACCATCTACTCCGTCGCGTCCGCGCCCGCCGAAGCCAGGGGAGACTGAGCAGCCTGAAGGCCCCAAGAAACCTGAGGGCTCGACCCTTCCGGGGAAGACCATCGGTGCCATCATCGGCGGGCTTGTTGGTGGGCTGGCCGTGCTAGGTGCGCTGTTCCATTTCTTTGGTGGTCCGCTGCTGAAACGGCTCGGTTTGCTCTAAAAAACAGTAGCGACGGCGCAGGTGGGCGTTTAGGATCAAGGAATGACCGTGGAGATCACGTGGCCCGCAGAGGGTATTGCACAGCTCACGATCGAGCGCGATGAGAAACGTAATGCTCTGAGCAGTTCATTGTTGGACTTGCTTATCGACGCTTTCCGGCAGGCCCTCACTTCCCACCCCTGCGCCATCGTGCTCACCGGCGCCGGATCGTGTTTCAGTGCTGGAGCTGACCTCGCAGAAGGCAACCCCGAGGATATTTATCCCGCACTGGTCAAGCTGATTGATCTGATTCGTGCCATCCCCGTCGCCACGATTGCCTACGTGAATGGGCCTGCGATTGGGGCGGGTGCGATGCTCGCTGCGGCTTGCGATATTCGCGTGGTCAATTCAACTTCTTTCTTTGCCATCCCGGTTGCACGCATGGGTGTGAAAGTAGACCGCCAGTTGGCAGAATCCATGACAGATCTTCTTGGTGGTTCCCGCGCTCGTATGCTGCTCATGACCGGGGCGCGTCTGTCTGCTGCCGAGGCTGTTTCCGGTGGCTTTGCGGCTGCAGAGGGTGATATTGAGGCCGCCGTGGACGTGGCGCGAGTCTGTGCATCCGGTGACCCGCAGACGATTGCTTCGATTAAGGAAGCTTTCGCCTAGCCCTGCAAGCGTGGCAGGTCCGCATGCTGATTTGCCACATATAGCTCGTTTGCAACATAGAACTTAGGCAGCAGTTTCAGTTTGTGGGACTGTCTGGGGGCTGGGGGTTAAAGGAGTTAAGGGGGGTTAGGAGTGGTCGGAGGAGTGCATGATGGCGCGGGAAAGTTTGCGGAGGTGCTTGAGTTGCTTCGTCGTAGCGTCATCAAGTGCGCGTTCTTCGGCGGCTTCCACGAGCTTGGCTAACTCCGAGTGAATCTTGTGGCCCTTCTTAGTGGGCGTAACTAGTTGGCGGCGGCGATCCTTCGGGTCGCGCTTGCGTTCCACCCACCCTTGGCGTTCCAGGGAGTCGATGAGGCGGACCATGTCAGAGGCATCGACGCTCAGGAGCTCTGAAAGCTGATTTTGGCTTGCCGCATGCTCGAGAGTGCAGGTGAGCACCCAGAACTCACGCATAGTTGTGCCGTGTTTGGCGAGTGCTTCCTCTACCTCATCCTTCGTAGCACGACGGACCCGCTCGATCTGGAAAGAGGGGGACTGGATGAGCCCGGCGGGGAGGTGGAGAGATTCAGCCATGGCCCCAATCTATCAGTAGTGGGGAAGTCCTATGGTTGGTATCTCTTGACCTTCGGGGAAGGATGAAATTACTCGGAAGGGAGACCCGCCTCGGTCCAAGCTTGTGTGCCACCCTCGACGTTGATGACGGGGTTTTCACTAAGCGTTGAAAGATACTGTGTGGCTTCGGCGGAACGACCACCGGCCTGACAAATCACGTACACAGGCTGGGAGAAATCAATCTTGTCCGTCAAAGCCGCAAGGTTGGACAACGGGAGATTGATGGCGCCGATGGCGTGGAGGTGGGAGAACTCGTCGGGCTCGCGGACGTCGATAAGCTGAGCATCCTGTGGAACTTCTGTGACCTGTACTGAACGCATGGCGACAGTCTAGATGTAAAGTTTGCGGTATGTCTGGACAGTCGGGGGTGCGCAATGGGCGGTGGGGCAGCCCAGGCCGGAGACCCCGCGCGAACGTAGCGCTCCCACCCGCCGAACGGCGATTCAAACCACAACCCGCGTACGTGTACAAACGGCGCCGATGGGGCGCGTTTTACCTCATGCTCCTGTTGGTTGTCTTGTTTATCCGATGCTGTGTGCCGAGTGAGCATGACCGGGAGATGGAAGCGCGGCAGCAATTGTTCGAATCCATGGCACCCACCGAGAGTGTGGACGTGGGCGAGTTTGTGGAGAAATCCCGGCCCGCAGAAATCATCATCCCGGCGATCGGCGTTCGGGCGAACTTCTCGGGCGGGGTGTGCCACTTCCACGATGGGGTCCTGGACCCAGAGTCCGCCACCGAGGCGTGCATCTTCACTGCGGAAAACAAGCCTTACCAACTGCCAGGATCTGAGGCGGAAGACATTGTGGTCATTGCTGGGCAGGCAGGAGGAGACGGGCTGGCGGTGTTCTCCAAGCTGTGGTCTGAACCTTCCGGGGAATCGGGGCTTATCCCAAATGATGCCCTGTACCTCCGTACCGACGCTTCAGGGGATAAGTGGCTGAAATACCATGCCACTGACTTCCATTCGGCAGGGGAGGAAGGCCTCTCCCATTCCGCAGACGTCTGGGGTACCGGGCCCATGCCGGGGCGACTATTGACTATCAGTGCTATCCGTCCGGAAGGGGAGGATGCTGATGTTGATGCGCCTTCGGGTTCGGAGCAGGTGCACAACGCCATTGTTGGATGGCAGTTCACCGGAGTTGTGTCCGCCGAGTCGGTCGGGGAATAGAGCTGGCATTTAAGGGGGTGGGTAAAGCAAAGCGCACAAGTCGGTGGTGACTTGTGCGCGACGGGCGAGTACGCCCTGTGGGGATGACCTGGGAGTGCGTTGAGTTAACTCTTAAAGTTCTTGATGGAATCGTCCAGGATCTTCTCAGCTTCAGCCTTATCGCCCCAGCCGGAGCCGGTAACTTCCTTGTTTGGCTCGAGGTCCTTGTAGTGGACGAAGAAGTGCTCGATTTCGTCCTTGAGGAAGTCGGAGACGTCGGAGATGTCTTGGTAGTGATCAAAGCGGACGTCGTCAAGCACGCAGAGCAACTTGTCATCGCCGCCAGCCTCATCCGTCATCTTGAATACGCCCAGCGGACGAGCCTTGACGATGACGCCGGGGAGGACCGGTTCAGGGGTGATCACGAGGGCGTCCAACGGGTCACCGTCATCGGCAAGAGTTTCGTCAATAAAGCCATAGTCCAGCGGGTACGCCATTGGAGTGAACAGGTAGCGGTCGAGGTAAACCTTGCCGGTTTCGTGGTCGAGCTCGTACTTGTTGCGGGAACCCTTGGGGATCTCAATAGTGACTTCAATTGCCATACCGTGCTCCTTAATTTCTGAGGTGGCTTTCGTGTTGGATCTATCGTAACTATTGCGAGGAAAGGGGGAGATACGGGGCAGATGATGGTTGACGGAAAAACTTGGCGGAGGCGTAAAACTACCCCCGTTTGTGACATGAATCCGAGCTAAGAAAAAGTACAGGTTTGCTCCGGATCGGCACCCTACCAGGCCGTTTTATTTACTCGGAAACCAACGGAAAGCCCTAATCGGAGGGCGCTTAAGTGCTGAAAAATAATCATTTCTAATTGTTAGGGTGAGACTATATGTCGCTGTAGGTGGATGGAAATATGGTGCTTCCCCAAGAAATCACTACCCCCTTTCTTGGTGTACCCTTAGTCAAACTGTGTATTAGGTTCTAAACTCTTAAGTTGCTCCGAGAATTCATGGAGGAACCTGACAGTTGTGCAGTCCGCCATGGTCTCGCGAGAAACGCACCCTGACGGGTGCGGGAACCTATCCAGGTTGGGGTGTTGCAAGGAAAACGCTCCCGACTCGGGGAGATTCCATGAAACACTCTGCCGTCGGCTGGACAGCTTGGCGGTCTAAAAGAACAGTCTCTGAAAGGCAGACACACATGGCAACCAACTTCACTAAGAAGACTGCTGCTATTGCCCTGGCAGCAGGTCTCGCATTCTCCGGCTCCGCTGGCGCCGTATTCGCTCCGGTGGCAAGCGCACAGAGCCTCGCAGACATCAACAAGGCAAACGTCTGCATCAAGATCCACAAGAAGGTCGGCGCAAAGACTCACGGTAACCCGAACCCGGATGGCTCCGCAGTGGAGAACGTTGATGGTCAGCCGCTGGCGGGCGCAAAGTTCACCCTGCGCAAGCTGAACTACGACCTGAGCAAGGAAGCTGACTTCGCTGAAGCAGCTAAGTTGCAGAAGACCGAGTCTGGTCTCGCAGACATCCCGGAAAACCGTTTGGGCGAGATCATCGGCACCAAAACCACTGATGCTAGCGGTCTTGCAGCGTTCGACAACATCCCGGCAGGTGCCTACCTGGTCACTGAGGAGCCGCCGGCAGACGCCAACGGGGCAACCTACATCCCGTCCGCTCCGTTCATCGTCTTCGCACCGATGGCTACGACGGACAACAAGTGGAACCGCGTTGTCCACGTCTACCCAAAGAACACTGAGCTGAAGGCTGTCAAGGAAGTCAAGGACAAGGGCAAGAACCCGATCCAGGATGGCACCGAGGGCACCGAGAAGAACAACGTTCTTGAGTACTCCGTTACCTCCCCGGTTCCGTACCTGCCGCCGAACCGCAAGCTCACCGAGCTCAGTGCTGTGGATATCTACAAGGCCGGCGACTTTGTTAACGGCCTGAACATCGACAAGGTTGAGATCGTTCGCGCTGACGGCACCCGTCAGGCTCTGAACGCTAACCAGTACACCGTCGCCAACGGCACTGAAGAGGTCGTTGAGAACGGCAAGGTCGTTGCTGACACCACCCGCACCGTGACCGTGAACGATAAGGCCATCATTGACTCCCTTAAGGGTGGCGACAAGCTCGTTGTCACCCTCAAGGGTGAGGTCCGCAAGATCCAGCAGAACAATGCAGGCGAGGGCATCGAGGACGGCGAGGTGACCAACTTCGCTCGTACCACCGGTAAGACCAAGGTCACCGGCCAGCCAGGCTCCCAGGACAAGCCGGAAGAGCCGTTCGAGACCCCGAAGACCCGCGTTGAGTCCTACTTCGCAGCTGTTCGCGTGATCAAGTTCGAGAAGGACGAAGAAGGCAAGGAGAAGAAGCTCGACGGCGCTGTCTTCGACGTTTACTCCGTGCCTGCTGCCGCTGCGTGCACCGACACCAAAAACCGCACCATGATTAAGAAGGGCTTCCAGGTCACCGGTGGCGAGGCTGTCATCAACGGCCTGCACGTCACCGACTTCGTCGATGGCAAGGCTGTGACCCCGGGTGTTGAAACCAACAAGTTCTGCATCGTGGAGACCGCTGCTCCGTCCGGTTACTCCCTGGACACCACCCCGCATGAACTGACCGTCCACAAGGCAGATGCTCAGAACCCGAAGACCGAGAACAAGCTGACCTTCAGCTCCACCGCCAAGGTTGAGAACAAGAAGCGTCCGAAGTTCGAGCTGCCGCAGACCGGTGGTATGGGTGTTGCAGCCCTGATCCTGGCTGGTCTGGCGCTTCTGGGTGGCGGTGCTTTCGCAGCACGTCGCAAGAACGCCTAAACCTAGGCGGATCTAGCCAGTGGGAACACTGGTGGTTCTAGTGAGCACCGTCCGAGTAGATCGGGCGGTGCACTCTAGGCCAGCTGCAGCAAGATCCGAATAACGGCTTGCTGCGCCCCGGTAAGGGGCTGGCGTACCCGTGCGGGGAGGCGCCGATAAGCAAAAAGAAAGTATCCCCGCCCGTTTTTTAATGAGGAGACCCAATGTCATCGCTGGTGCCGGTCGATACAGACCAAACCGAAGGCGGTGCTGTGAAGAACGCAGCCAAGCCAGACGGAACCCGCCGCGTGCTCATGCCGTTGCTGGTCATGCTGCTCGGGCTTGCAGTGCTGCTTTATCCAGTCGTTTCAACACAGTGGAACAACTGGTTGCAACAGCGATCCGTTAATGAATACAACAGTGAGCTTCTCTATAGCGAGCAAACCGACCCAGAGGCGATGGAACGCGCACTGGAATCTGCTCGCCTGTACAACGAAGAACACACTGACGGGCCGGTTCTGGACCCATGGCTGGCGCGTATATCTCAGGACAACGCTGAGTACCAGGACTACCTGAAGGAACTTAGCGATTACCCGGCGATGTCGCAGGTAGCCATCCCGTCCATTAAGTCCAACATGCCCGTCTATCACGGCACGGATGAGGAAGTTCTACAAAAGGGTATTGGGCATCTCTTCGGATCGGCGCTGCCGACCGGTGGGGAGGGCAACCATACGGTGTTGACGGGCCACACAGGCCTGACCAATGCGACGCTGTGGGACAACCTCATTGATGTCAAAGAGGGCGACGCGGTCTATCTAAATACATACGGGCACAAAATGAAGTACGAGGTGCACAACATTGAGGTTGTGTTGCCGGGAGAGACAGATTCCCTCAAGGCCCAAGCCGACGAGGATCTGCTCACACTGATCACGTGCACACCGTATGGCATTAACACGCACCGTCTGCTTGTGCACGCGCACCGTGTGCCGATGGATCCATCGGAAGCAGACGTATTTGAAGAAACAAACAAGCTGATGCAGTGGTGGATGTGGCTGGTCCTCGCTATCGCTGTAGCGGCAATTATTGGCATCATCTGGTGGCTGCGTAAGCAGCGTCGGTCCGCAAGGGGCGAGTCCTTAGCAGCGGCTGATGGCTCTGCTGAGGAGCAGGTGGATGAAGTTACGGCACCAATCGATGCTGAAGGTGAAGACGAAAATGAAAATTAGAATGTTTGCGGCAAGCGCAGCCATAACGGTCATGTTGTGCGCTGTGCCGAGCGGAATCGCAGATGCGCAAACACGTCCGGTCAATGGAAATGACCGCGACGTCTCGATGGAGACTCTGGATACGAGTCGTGGTTTGTCCCTCAAGGTGACTAAGGCGAAGGGTAACCCCTACAACGATCACCGTGAAGGTCAGCTGCCGGAGGGGCGTCTCGCGGGTGTGAAGTTCAAGCTTTATATCGCTCCAGACTTCCTGATCGCCAATGATGCGGACCGTAAGAAAGCAACACGCGCGCGCACCCAGGAAGAATGGGATGCTATTAAACGCGAGCTCGTAGCAACGCAGGTTACTGACGCTAAGGGTGAGGTCACGTTTACCAACCTCAGGCCTGCGCTGTACCTACTTGAAGAGGTCGCACCGGATACCGCGCACAATTATCACGTTTCCGCACCGCAATGGGTGGTGCTCCCGCTTGCCGACGCTCAGGGGAGCCGCTTCATCTACGACAACGTGATGGTGATGAAGCCTTCCCCCACGGTGACGACCACTCCGCCGGCGACGACGACCCCGCCGACGAGGCCCCCAGGAACGCCGCCACCAACCACTCCGGGTACCCCACCGGCGACGACAACCACGGTCACTCCGCCACCGGGTACGCCCCCGGCAACGCCACCCGGTACCCCGCCGGGGACGCCTGGAAAGCCAGGATGGCTACCGGAAACGGGTGCAAGCGTATTGGGGATTGTTTTTGCAGGTTTGATGCTCATCGGGCTTGGTGCCTTTATCTCTAGGAGGAACGCGAACTAATGCGTGCTCACAAGAACTTCCTGAAGAAGCGGGTCGCTGCGGCGCTCACCGCTACGGCGGTGTTGATTGGCGGCGTTCCGGCAGCTGCTCAGCCCACACCTGCTAACAACGCGGCCGACCCAACATGGACGGTTAAGGACGAATCCGGTAGGACTACTGAAGTTGAGCCGGCGATCCCGTCTGCTGAAATTCCGGACTTCCCCGCCGAAGACGAAGACAAGGATGTCCCTGTCGACCCTCCGGCTCCACCGACGTTGACCCAGAAGAACACCAAAGAGAATAAAGTGGTGTCTTCCCCAGAACTGGCTGAAGATGTCACCTTCAAGCACGTGCGCTCCTTGCCTGACGGCGCTGAAGAATACAGGCTTGAGGCGAAACTGAACCTTCCTGCTCTCGACGGAAGCGATCAGGCTCTTCCGCTTGACGACATTTCCTTCGTAAGCACCAAAGGGCCTCTCAACATCGAGTCCGTTGAGGACACGAAGGTTGACGGCACCAAGGTTGACGAAGATTCCGTGGATGTTGTCAACTACCCCGAGAACCCCACCGAGGAAGAGAAGAATCTCATTCCGGATGAGATGACCGGCGACGTGATCACGGTTGACACGACGTCCACCGTCTTGAGCGCTGAAACGGATGTCACCACTACGGTGTACACCACTGAAAAAGCCCCTAGCGACGTGGAGTGGAAGCTCTACCGCGGCGCCGTGCCGGAGGTGGCTGAGGGGGCCGCACTGCTGGCTAATGATCCATATGGCCCGCTTGATCCAACGAAGGCGCGCCTTGTTGTACAGGTAGCCGGCGATTGGCTCGGTCCCAATGGCAAGAACAATGCACCGGAGTCGACCAGCTGTACGAGGACCTGGCTTGGTAAGCCAAAGAATTGTCGTCAGGACACTCTGTTCAAGTACTCCGCTGGCGAGGGAGCAGTCCTGAGGCTTTATGCGCCTTCCGGCAAGCTGGACGAGAACGCAACGAATACGCGTTATTCCCACAAGCGTGAGCTGACTCCTATCAATGAGCCATGGGCTGTGTGTACGGCTGATGCCTCTGGCAGCTGTGTTTTTGATGTCCCGGCTGATGGGAACGGCTACTACTGGGTTGGTATGGAGAAGGCTTCTGACGGCTACTCGGTTATTGATCGTGTCCGTACTGGTGGTTCAGGCGCTATTAACGAAAAAGGCATCGAAATCGCCTACGTTTTCGCTACCCCGCAGCTCAAACAGGGCGAGCGGTACTTTTCCGGCAACTGGTACAAATCTCCCAGTAGGGGTAATTACGACGCTAACGTGTTCATGACTACCCCTGGTACGAACTCTCGTGAGGGCAAGATCACGCGGCACCGTAACTCCACGGGATCCATCTTCCAGGTTAGGGACAACCCTGAACTGAAGAAGCGCTGTGGAACAAAGGTTGGCTTCCTCGTCGATACCTCCGGCAGTATGGGCCAACAAGGTATTGAAAGTACCAAGAACTTCCTCCGAGCAACCGTTGCAGGCTTGACAGGTTCTGGTGCCCAAGTTGGTATGGCGACGTTTGCTACGGATTCCCCTGGCGCGGACAATCCGCGCAACATCCTCAGGCCCGTACCGATGAATGGCGATAGGGTTCCCCAGGAGTTGAATAACTACATCAACCGAATCACTCAGGTCGAAAGGCTTTTGGACCCGAGAGGCGATACCGACTGGGAAGAAGGGCTGAGGCAGTTCTACAACGAGGGCTACGACGTCGTGTACATGATTACCGACGGTAACCCTACGAGGACCGAAACGAGATTCCCTACCTGGCACTGGAATTGGCCGGACGGTGACGGTGTACACACATACGCAAATACTGTTGAAGCCGCAGTTGGCGTTGCAAATGCGCTGAAGGCGCAAGGTACGCGCGTCGTCCCAATCGGTGTTCCTTCCAAGTGGACCTACTACCCCGCGTCTGTTGATGTGACGATGGCCGTATTCCTCGGTCCAATCTGGTGGATTCTGCGTTCCCAAACGAGGTTTGGGGAAACACGAGTCGATGCTTCTGCTCAACAAGAGCTTGAGCTGTCTGCAAGCAACCTTGCCGCGCTTTCCGGTCCTAAGCAGTTTGGTGTGAATGGAGTGAACAGCATGAAAGATGCTGATTTCGTCCTGAACCCAGACCCAGGTCCGGTGATCAAGGGCATCCTTGAGTCGATTGGTAAATGCTCGATCACTGTTGAGCGACGGCTCTATGAGGGCTCGGACCCTGTTGCTAATCCGCCGGTGACTGACAACTCGCGCGCATTGACCGAAGCAGAAGCTGCTAACTGGCCTATGTTCTTCCGCGGTACGCCACAAGGTGGAGGAAGCCCTGATGCAGTTGATCGTATGGTTCTGCCCCGTGTTGAGAACAACCCTGGCTACCCAGGTGCAGACCGTTCCAACTACTACGCCGAATATGTTCTCAACGGCACTCATGGTTACCAGGTAGACGTGAGGGAGCAAAAGACTAAGGCACCTCTGAGTGTTGAAGGCCGTAGGATCACCAGAAACCCGGACGGCTCCCGAAAGCTCGAGGCCAACGGTACGTTCTACGTCGGTGAAGGTGCTGGAAGGCGGAAAGTGGACTTCGCTCCGCTGACTCTCGATCCGCCGACGGAAGTGAACGGTGTACCTGAGGGATGGATTGCGGTTAAGGCCGCCACGAAGCTGAATGCTGAGGGCCAGTGTGTTGGACCGAATGATCCATCAGGCAAGGAAACTGCGATTGATCAACGTGCCAACATCACGGATCTGCCGTCCGCGGCTAATCCAAAGCCGGCAACGGATGACTTCAGGGCCAGCAACATTCCGCTTGAAGGCGGTTGTCACTACATTGTCTACTACATGACGGCGCCGACCACGTTCAAGTTCAAGTTGAACAAGGTTGATGCCCATGACAATAACGTGGCTCTTGACGGTGCTCAGTTCAAGCTCGAGGGCTTGGATAAAGGCAACACGGATCCGAAGGACCCCGTCTCTGTTGATGGCGCTGGCAAGGGCGAGTTCAACTGGGATAAGTTGAAGCCTGGCCGCTACAAGCTGACAGAAACGAAGGCTGCAGATGGTGGATACTTGTTGGTCAACCCGGTCTACTTCAGGGTCGCATCTGTGACGGAACCTGACGGGGACAAGGTGAAGCGTGTCACCAAGCTGTACATCTTGGCCGATGAAAACGACCAGAAGGGTACGGAAGTCACTCCCGATAATGCTGATCAGATCGTTGGATTCCCAATTGTCGAATTTAGGCAGACGGAAAAAGATGGTTCGGTTCAGATCACCATGAAGCTCGCTAACACGAAGACTGGTGAGTTGCCAAAGACCGGCGGGAATGGTGTGTTCATCCAAATCCTGCTTGGTGTGCTGTTGTTGCTGGCGGGTGCGTTTACCGCGCGGCGTCGCATAATGGCATAGGCCTGGATGACGGAAACTCCTCTTCGGGGGATCGAGAGATCGGTCCACCTGATGGGGAGTTTTTGTTTGTCCTATCACGGTGGGACTCGTTGAGGGGGCTAGTGTTGGAGCCGATGAGTGAGAAAAAGAAGCGTTGGCCGTGGGCCGTGGGTGCGGTGGCGTTGGTCGCCGTGGCTGGTGTTGCTGGTACGGGTGTGTGGGCGCAGCACGAGATAGGGGAGCTCACGCATGGCCCGGGATATAGCATGGTTTCGCCGGGGCGTTTGCCGGTGGAACCCGCGTCGGCGGCACCGATTGATCAAGAACGCCTGAAGTCGACTTTGGCCGCGCAGGCGGCGAATCCGGAGCTGGGCACGTTGCACGTGCGCGTGAGCAACGGTACGACTGGGGCGACGATCTTTGAGCAGAATGCGGAAGATCCGCTGCGGCCGGCGAGTGCTACGAAGATGCTCACCGCGGCGGCGGCGCTGTACACGCTTGAGCAGGATGCGACAATCACCACGCGAGTTGTGCGGCAGGGTGACGCGGTGACCATTAAGGCGGCAGGGGATGTGTGGCTGTCGCCAAAAAGCATTGACGCGCTGGCTGAACAGATAGGAAGCGCCGACGCTGTCTTTGTGGATACGTCGGTGTGGCCAGAAGATTCCTTCTTGCCGGGGTGGGATGCGGAGGATGTTGATGCCGGCTTCATTGCCCCTATGGAACCGGTGATGATTCATGGTGGGCGTATCGGTGAGACGACAGGAGATGTGCCGCGGACGCATACTCCGGCGTTGGATGTGGCGCGGGCACTGGCCAATAAAGTGGGGGCGCAGACTGTTGGTATTGGTCCGGCGCCGGCCGAAGGGGATGTGGTTGCCAGCGTGGAATCCCCACCACTATCTGAGCGTCTGCGGGAGATGATGAAGGAATCCGATAACGTGATGGCGGAAGCGATTGGGCGTGAGGTGGCCAGGGGTCGCGGGGGGTCGGCTCCAAGCGCGACCCTCGGTATTTTGAGGGAACATGGCTTTGATGTCACAGGTGTCACGCTTGAGGATTCTTCGGGGTTGTCGCGCTTTGATCTCATTCCGCCGCGGCTGCTGGATGACATTATGTTGCGCGCAACTACTACTGATGAGTTGCGTGATTTGCTGCCAACGCTCGCCGTCGCAGGCGGTGACGGTACGCTCTACGACCGGTATGTGGACCTGCCCGGCAAGGGCTGGGTCCGTGCGAAAACAGGGACACTGACAGGGACATCCGCACTGGTGGGGACGGTGACATCTAAAGTTGGCAATGTGTACACCTTCGCCATGATCAGTAACGACAGTGACATTCTGAAGGCACGGAAACGACTGGATCAGTTCGCGTCTACTCTCCGGGAGTTTTAGCCGTGGCGGCGGAACCTTTTTGGCCGCGGGTCTCGCCACATTTTGTTGAATGTCGCCGGGCGGTGCGGGCCTTTGATGCGCCGGCGTTGATCGGTTTGTCCGGCGGCCCCGATTCGTTGGCGTTGGTGGCTGCGGCTGTTGCAGAGGGCAAGGATGCGCGGGCTGTTGTCGTTGATCATGGCTTGCAGGAAGGTTCCGTGGCGGTCGCACAGCGTGCCGCTGCGGTGGCGCAGCGGCTGGGAGTGCACGCTGAGGTGGTTAGCGTGGGGGTGGCTCCCACGCCGGGGGAGAGTGTAGAGGCGGTGGCGAGGGAGGCTCGTTACGCGGCTTTGTCTGCTGCCGCCCGCCGCGATGGCCGGGATATCTGGGTCGCTCACACTCGTGAGGACCAAGCCGAAACATTGCTGCTTGGGGCGCTGCGTGGGAACCCCGTGGGCATGTCTTCTGTCTCGTTTCTCGAAAATGGCCGGCGCCTGGCCCGCCCATTCCTCACCATCCGTCGCGCTGATACCGTTGGCGCGTGCGAGGAGCTTGAGCTCGACCCCTGGCACGACCCCATGAATGAGGATCTTGCTTATCGACGGGTCGCTGTCCGCCAGTCCATCATCCCAACTCTCGCAGACCTTATTGGTGGTGACGCCGTCCCAGCTCTTGCCCGAACTGCTGATCGCATCGCGGCTGATCAGGAATTGCTCGCTTCCTTGGTTAACCTCAGTCCCACGAACAATTGCGCCACTTTGGCCGCCGATCCCACGCCAATCCGCCAGCGTCGAATCATGGCCTGGCTGCGGGACGCTGGGGTAAACGTCGGCGGTGCGCCACTCGCCGCGATAGACCAGCTGTGTGTCAACTGGTGTGGTCAAGGGCCTGTGGCTATCGGTGGTGGGCTGCAGGTGGTTCGGAGGAGTGGGGAATTGATCGTCGAAAAGCGAGCGTGAGATTTTTGAGAATCAGTGGCACGCGGAGGCGAAAACTTTTAAAGTTGTTGACATGTCTCTAACATCTGAAACTGTCAACCCTGCTAATACATCTTCCCGCACGAACACTCCCGACTGGTTCGGCAGCATTGCTGCGCTCATCGGACGCCTTCTGTTCGGTGTCGTCCTCGTGGCGCACGGCTGGCAAAAGCTCACCGAATGGGGCCCGAGCGGAACCGCCGCGGCATTCGAAAGCATGGGTGTCCCCCTGCCAGCAGTGTCCGCCCAGATTGCCACGTGGGCTGAACTTGGCGGCGGCGTGCTGATCATCCTTGGTCTGTTCGTCCGCTTCGTCGGTCCGCTGATCGCTCTCATCATGGCTGGCGCCGTGTACTTTGCTGGCCCGACCGGCGTGTTTGTTAGCAACGGTGGCTGGGAACTTGAAGCTGTCATCGCTGCCGCCGGACTCTTCCTCGCTGCAGCTGGTGCTGGTGTACTGAGTCTCGACCGCGTGATCACCAATGCCCGAAATGGGCGAAAGGACGCAACCGCTGCTTCGGTTTAGGCCTTTGCCTATTCCGCCTCAAGCTCAGATTCCAGGCGGAAGGACCAAGCCTTGCTAAAGGACCCCTCCTCGTTGTAGCGGGTGGCCGCGCCGATGAGGAGGTTCGCATTGTTGAACTGGGCCGGGGTCTTAATGCAGTGATTAATCGGGATGTCTTCGTGCTCGTTGAATTCCTTCTTCTCCACGTCAAAGTTGATCGGGACAACGGCGCCCGTTGGCATGATGAGGGCGAGACCAGGGAAATCGAACCGAAGAGTATCTTCGGTGAATTCACCGGTGTTGTACGTTCCATCCACGCAGACCGAGTACGTGGTCTTCCCGTCGGGGGTAACGTTGACTTCATTAATAGTCAGCGTGGCCCCGATGAGCCCATGAGAATCAATCTCTTGCTTCGTGCCTAACGGTGCCGCATCCCCAATCAGATCAACATAAGCCCCACCTGCAACGGATTCCGTCTTCGGAGCAGGGTCCGTGTACGACAAATCGCCCTTGCCATTCCGATACTGCGCCACGAGGTTATTCAATTGAACCGCCATCGGGTACAGGGTTTCACACGGGGCGTTCCCGCTTAGCTGAATCTCGGCAAGCTCAGGTGTTTCGCTTTCCATCACGCATTTGGCTTCTTCCGGGTTGTACTCGGCGGACTGGAGCCACCCGGTGAGGCCCTCGGGCGCTGCTTCCGTGTTGGTTTCCAGAGAGGAGCGGCCAATGAGCAGCCCCTGTGACACATCGCCTTCCTCGGTTTCATAGAAGCCGATGCAGCCTCCTCTTCCACCATTAAGCAGATCCTTCCATCCCGCTGCGGTGAAGAACTCATCTCCAAGATCGCAACTGGTCAACTGGTCGTCGACGAAGGCTGCCTTCACTTTCTCAGGGTCGGCGACCTTCTGGCTGCCACCGGAGAGGAATACAAACAATGCCGCGGCCACAGCGATGATCGCCAGAACAGCAACCACAAGCCCGATGATGAGACCACGAGAAGATTTCTTCGGCTGCTGGTAAGGCTGATGTGGAGGCTGCTGTTGTTGCGGCTGCCACTGCCCTCCTGGCTGTGAGGCGTAGGGGTTCGAGTTATTCATGTGCCATGCTCCTTCGATTCTGCACTAAGGGATCTGCGTGGTGTGCTCGCAGTCATCTGTGCAGGATATAAAAGTTTCCGGCACCGTTTGAAGAGTTAACCCCCAACAAACTCGCCACACCAAAAAGTGATGCCGGTGACCGAGTTTAACCCACGGCTGAACGCTCCCGGAAGCGGTAGGAGGAGCGAGTGGACTAGCTATGTTCGCATAGCCTAGAGGGACACCCGGCTTCGCGCCGGGGATTAGGCGGAGACTGGAGCGCAACTCTGTCGCCGTCCGCTCCCTCAACACGGAAGGCCCAAGCCTTACTAAAGGTCCCTTTTTCGTTCTTGCTTGTCGTTGCTCCAATGAGCATGTCCGCGTAGCGGTACATGTTCGGGAAGTCTATGCACTGGCTGAGGTGGATATCCTCGTATTCCCTGAACTGCTTGTATTGCCTCGTGTGGGGGATGAACTGGCTCTCCCCCGATGGCTTGATGATGAATAGGTTAGGGAGTTCGAACGAGTTTGAACTGTCGGTAAACTTTCCGGGATTGAAAGTGGCATCCACGCAGAGTGCGGTCAAGAGCTTCTGGCCACGAGTCATTCGCACATCATCGATGGTCAGCGTAGCCCCTTCGGTCCCAAAAGGATCAATCTCTTGCTTGGTCCCCACCGGCGCTGCATCCCCAATCATCTGTGCATAGGCACCACCCGCGATGGGTTGCTTCTTCGGGGCAGGGTCCATGTAGGTCAGATCGCCCTTGCCATTGCGATACTGCGCCACGAGGTTATTCAACTGAACAGCCATCGGATACAGCGTTTCACAGGTTGCCTTCACTATGAGATGAACATCGGAGAGCTCCGGGGTATCGCTTTCCATCACGCATCTAGCATCCTCAGGCGTGTAGTCGATGGACTGCTTCCACCCCGTAATGCCCTCGGGCGCGGGTTCCATCATGATGATGTTCTGGTCTTGATTTACGATCAAAATAGACTGCTTGATTTCTCCTTCCTCGATGTCGTAGTAACCGAAGCACCCCTCATCCCCCGCATTTGTAACATCCTTCCAGCCTGCGTCAGTGAAGAAACTAAGTCCAAGATCACAGCTTCTTAATGTGCCACCGGCGAAGGCTGCTTCAACTTTCTTCGGGTTGGCCACCGTTGTATTGCTGCTCCCGGTGAGGGAGACGAACAAAACTCCAAACAACGCGATGATCACCGTGATTGCAAGAACAATCCCGATAATGAGCCCATTCTGGGATTTGTTCGAGTGCATGTGGGGCGGTTGGAAGTACTGCTGCGGATGTGGCTGATATGTCTGGTACAGCTGCTGTGGATGCTGCTGTGGATACGGCTGGTATGGCTGCTGCTGTGGATGCGGTTGCCAGTGCCCATTGGGGTGTGGAGCGTAAGGGTTTGGGATGCTCATATGCCCTGTTCCTTCGGTTCAGCAATCAGGCGGCCGCGCAGTGTGACCACGATTATCTCGGCGAACCTAAATAATTATCAGGAAACGTGTTCGAGGGCCAGAGGGGAAAGATTATCAACCTGGGAACAACCTTCTTGAGGTGTATTCGCAGGGGAGTTTACGCAGGTGAACGCCTTAATTATGGGAAACTATGGTCGCTGTTTGTGTCATCAACGTGGAAAATGGTTGATCAATATGGGGTCAAGGTCCCCCCGCTTGTGGGAGGAAGGAGTGGGGGGATCGTCGATAAGCAATCTTCTGGCAAAATAGCCGTATGGCTGAAGGAACGAAGCTGCGCGATCACAAAGACTTCCAGGTCCCAGCACACCGCTACGGCAACGACGTCGAAGCGATACTGATCCCGGAAAATGAACTGCAAGAGCGAATCCGCGAAATGGCGGACAAAGTCTCCGAACAGTATAAAGATGCTGCAGAAGACCTCATTTTGGTCTGCGTCCTCAAAGGCGCGGTGTACTTCCTCACCGACTTCGCACGCGCACTGTCTATCCCTTCCCAAGTGGAATTCATGGCAGTGTCCTCCTACGGCAACTCGACTACTAGCTCCGGTGTCGTCCGCATCATGAAGGACCTGGACAAGGAAATCTCCGGCCGCGACGTGCTCGTCGTCGAAGACATCATTGACTCCGGCCTCACCCTCTCCTGGCTGCTGAAAAACCTCAAAGGCCGCCAACCCAAAAGCCTCAACGTGATCACTCTCCTGCGCAAACCAGAAGTCCAAAGCGCACAGATCGATCTTTTCGACGTCGGCTTTGACATCCCCAACGAATTTGTCATCGGATACGGCTTGGACTACGCCGAGCGTTACCGCGACTTGCCCTACATTGGCACCCTTCATCCGCGCGTTTACTCCGATGAAGAGCCGGTGCCGTCACGCGAGGAAGGGCCGGAGGCCGTGGAGATCTAGGCCTCGCGCCTTTTTCGTGGGAAATCGAGGGTTTTCTCCGAAGGCCCTAACCGAAGGCTGGCGCCATGCCCCGCACAAGCCGGCCAGCCCCCAGTCTCCAAAAGTGGGAATGCTTCGGGCGATGGGTAGGCTGTAAGCGTTATTGACCCCTAATTAATCCCTACGCTTAAGAACGCACGAAGGCTAGATGAAAAACAAGACCAACAAAAACGTTGTGCGCTACGGCATTTTCGCTGCCGTTGTCCTCATCCTGCTGTATTTGACCACGCTGATCGGGGATCCGTCGCGCAATTACACAGAGGTGGAAACTTCGGTCGCGATTGAGCAGCTGAACACGAAGAACGTGAAGGAAGCTCAGATTGATGACCGGGAGCAGCGCGTCCGCTTGACCCTGCGCGAACCGATCACGGTGGAGGAGCGTGAGGGAATTGAGGAGATTCAGGCTCAGTACCCGGCCCGCACGACACCGGACATTTTCAATGCGGTGAAGGGTGCGGAGACTGATAAGTACACCACGAATGTGACGCAGGAGTCTTTCCTGATGTCCATGCTCGGCTTTATGTTGCCGATGCTGCTGGTCTTTGGCCTCATCTTCTTCTTCATGTACCGGATGCAGGCCGGTGGCGGCATGTTCGGCATTGGTGGGTCGCGGGCGAAGCAGCTGACCAAGGATATGCCGACGAATACGTTCGCGGATGTTGCCGGCGCCGATGAGGCAGTGGATGAACTGCAGGAGATTAAGGATTTCTTGCAGGACCCGGAGATCTACGAGAAGTTGGGTGCGAAGATCCCGCGCGGTGTGCTGCTATACGGCCCACCCGGAACAGGTAAGACGCTGCTGGCCCGCGCCGTTGCGGGCGAGGCAGGTGTGCCGTTCTATTCCATCTCGGGTTCGGACTTCGTGGAAATGTTCGTCGGCGTCGGCGCCTCCCGCGTCCGTGATCTGTTCAAACAGGCGCGCGAGAACAGTCCGTGCATCATTTTCGTCGATGAGATTGATGCGGTGGGCCGCCAGCGTGGCTCCGGCACCGGCGGCGGCCATGATGAGCGTGAGCAGACTCTTAACCAGTTGCTCGTGGAGATGGATGGTTTCGGTGACCGCGAAGGCGTGATCCTCATCGCGGCGACGAACCGCCCGGACATTCTTGATCCGGCGTTGCTGCGACCGGGCCGCTTTGACCGTCAGATCCCGGTGACCAACCCGGACCTGGCTGGCCGCGAGAAGATCCTGGCTGTTCATGCGAAAAACAAGCCGCTGGGCCCGGATGCGGACCTGAAGTCCCTGGCCAAGCGTACCGCCGGCATGTCGGGTGCGGATCTGGCCAATGTTCTCAACGAGGCCGCGCTGCTCACCGCCCGCATCGGTGGCAATGTGATCACGGCGGATGCGCTGGAGGAGGCGACGGACCGTGTGATTGGTGGCCCACGCCGTTCGTCGAAGGTGATCTCCGAGAAGGAGAAGAAAGTCACGGCCTACCACGAGGGTGGGCACACACTCGCTGCGTGGGCGCTGAAGGATATTGAGCGCGTATATAAGGTCACCATCCTCGCCCGCGGTCGTACCGGCGGCCACGCGATGACGGCCCCCGAGGATGACAAGGGCATGTACAACCGCGATGAGCTTTTCGCCCGCCTTGTCTTCGCCATGGGTGGTCGCGCAGCGGAGGAGCTCGTGTTCGGCGAGCCCACCACCGGCGCATCCGCGGATATTGAGCAGGCCACGAAGATCGCCCGCGCGATGGTGATGGAGTACGGCATGTCGTCCACGCTCGGCACCGTCAAGTACGGCGATGAGGCCGGCGACCCGTTCGCCCGCGCGATGGGTGGCGGTGTGCTGGAGTATTCGCCCGCGATCGCCGAGGTCATTGACCGTGAGGTGCATGAGCTTATCGACGTCGCACACACCCGCGCTTACTCCATCCTCGAAGAACACCGCGACTACCTAGATACTCTTGCTTCTAAACTGCTGGAGAAAGAGACGTTGCGCCGTGGTGATCTGGAAGCCATCTTTGACGGCATTGAGCCACTGGGCTCTGGTCTCCCGTTGGTGGATTCGCGCTTTGGCCGTCAGGTTGGCCGCGAGCCGGTGAAGACCCCGGTTGAACTCGCCGAGGAACGAGGCGAGGAACCGCCGAAGAAGTTCTCCCTGCTGGAGGCATCGCAGAAGGCGAGGGCCCGCCGTCAAGCTGAACGTGAAGCGCAGGCTGGGCCGTATGCTGGCCCCAATAATCCAGGTCCCCGTGGCCCGCAGCCGCGTTATGGCGGCCCCCAGCCCCCCGCCGACTGGTCTTTCCCCGGAGACAAACGCCCGCAGCAGCCGTACTCGGGCACTCAGTCTTACCCTGTTGGGCCTAACGCTTACCCTGTTGGGCCTAACGGCCCAACAGGACCAACAGGACCAACAGGACCAACACGCCCAACAGGACCACAAGGCCCAGCTGACGATGCGGATACCGAGGTGATTGGCTTCCGCCTGCCGGAGAATGAGCAGCCAGACCACATCTGGGACGACAAGGACCAGAAGGAAACTAAAAGCACTGAGAACACCGACAGTGACGCTGCTCCTCGCTACCATAAGCCAGAGGATAAGAACCATGACTGATCCCTTGAACGCTGAGCAGAACCCTGTGTTCGACCGGGCGCGGGCCGAGGCTGCGGTGCGTGAACTGCTGCTCGCGGTGGGGGAAAACCCGGACCGTGAGGGGCTGTTGGAAACACCGGCGCGGGTGGCGCGGGCGTATGAGGAAGTCTTTGCGGGCTTGCATACGGATCCGACGACGGTGCTGGAAAAGACCTTCGCGGAAAACCACGAGGAACTGGTGTTGGTGCGGGATGTGCCGATCTACTCCACGTGTGAACACCACCTGGTGCCGTTTTATGGGGTTGCGCACATCGGCTACATCCCGGGTGAGGACGGGCATGTGACGGGCTTGTCCAAGCTGGCGCGCCTGGCGGATATGTATGCCAAGCGGCCGCAGGTGCAGGAGAGGTTGACTAGTCAGATTGCGGATGCGCTCGTCGATAAGCTGAATGCGCAATCGGTGATCGTGGTGATCGAATGTGAACACCTGTGCATGGCCATGCGTGGCATTCGGAAGCCAGGCGCCACGACCACGACGTCGGCGGTGCGCGGTGGTTTCAAACGCAATGCGGCGTCGCGTGCTGAAGTGTTGAGCCTGATCAGAGGGTAATGATGGTTAGTGTTGCAGATTTGACCACGCCGGGCCGCACGATGGTCATGGGCATTGTCAACGTCACGGAGGATAGCTTTTCCGACGGCGGGAAGTGGCTCGACCGTGACCGTGCGATTGCACACGCGAAGGAGCTGGTGGCCCAGGGCGCGGACATGATTGATGTCGGTGCAGAATCCACCCGACCGGGGGCGACTCGCGTGCCTGCAGATGTGGAAGCCGAGCGCATCCGGCCGGTGATTGCAGCGCTAAATGAGGAGGGAATCCGCACATCCGTGGACACGATGCGCGCGTCGACGGCGCTTGCGGCGGCGGAGTCCGGGGTCGACATGATCAACGACGTTTCCGGTGGCCTGGCCGATCCGGACATGTACCGCGTCATGGCGGAGACCGCTCTGCCGGTGTGCCTCATGCACTGGCGCACGGTGAATAATGCGGACTTTGTCAACGCGTCGGGCAGTGCCGACCACGGTGGGAATGTGGTGGCTGATGTGCACGAGACTCTGAAGCGCCTCACCGACAACGCCCTCGCCGCTGGGGTGGAGCACTCCCAGATCGTGCTCGACCCGGGCTTGGGCTTTGCCAAAACGGCGGCGGATAACTGGGCGCTGCTGCACGCGCTGCCGGAGTTCATTGCCGGTGACCTGCCGGTTCTCGTAGGGGCGTCGCGCAAGCGCTTCCTTACGGAGATCCGCGCGAACCGTGGGCTGGAGGCGAATCCTTCGCTGGCTGATCCCGCGACGGCCGCAGTCACCGCGATCAGTGCGCACCTCGGCGCGTGGGGTGTGCGCGTGCACGAGGTCGACGTTTCGCGCGACGCGGTCGATGTTGCCGCTGCATGGCAAGGAGGTGCCCGTGGCTGACCGCATCCAACTCACCGGCATCAAAGTCCACGGCCGACACGGTGTGCTGCCACACGAGGCGGAATTTGGGCAGCCATTCCTACTGGACATCACGTGCTGGCTCGACTTCGCCGACGCGGCGCGCACGGATGACCTGACCAAAACCATCAACTACGCTGAGCTCGCCGCCAGCGCGGTCCGGATCGCGGAGGGCACGCGCCGCGAACTCATCGAGACGGTGGCCACGGAGATCGCCGACGATGCGCTCGCGCGCTATGAGCAGCTCCACGCCATCGAGGTCACCGTGCACAAGCCGCACGCACCGGTCGGCCTGCTTATTAGCGACGTTGCTGTCACCGCCCGCCGCTCCCGCAAAACCCGAACCCTGCACGGCCGGGAGGATTAAACCCATGCGTGCTGTGCTGTCCACCGGTTCCAACATGGAAGATTCCCGCGCGCACCTGGCTAGCGTGGCGCGCTCCTTCGCTGCTGAACTTGTTGCTGCCTCGCAGGTATACCGCACTGCGCCGTGGGGCGGGGTGGAACAGGATGATTTCTTGAATCAGACGCTCATCGTGGACGTTGACTGCACACCGCATGAGCTGCTGGCGCGCTGCCAGGCCGTCGAGAATGCGGCGCATCGCGTGCGTGATGTGCGGTGGGGTCCGCGCACGCTGGATGTGGACATCATTGCGCTTTTCGACGACGCGGGGCACGAAATTCTCATATCCACCACCGACCTCACCGTCCCACACCCGCGGGCGCATCAGCGCGCCTTCGTCCTGGTGCCCTGGTTGGAGCTTGACGAGGACGCCACCATGGGTGGTCAGCGTGTGGAGTTGCTTCTGCGCGCTCTCCCCGACACCCCCGACAACCAAGTGAATCCCGCATGACCCGCACCAACACGGCCGAACTTGTTGCTGTTGCTGGCTTCTTCGCCGCGGCGGCGCTCATTCTCGTGCGCCGGTTCTACGGTGCGTGGCAAACCATTTCCCCGCTATGGTCACTGCCGCTGTGGGGTATCGCCGTGCTGTGCGTTTTCCTCACTGTCATGGTGCGCCGCCGGCGTGAGGAAGGGCGCGTGGGTTTGGATCGCTCGCAGATGAATCCGATGATGGTGGCTAACTTCATGGTCGTGGGTAAGTCTGGCGCGTGGGCTGGCGCTGTTGCTGGTGGTTGGTTCCTCGGCTTAGCGGTGTGGGTCGTGCCTCGCGTGCACATGTTGGCGGCTGCTGAGGCGGATCTGCCTGGTGTATTGGCGGGCACACTCGGCGGAGTGGCACTTGCCGTAGCCGGGCTAATTCTTGAGCGGTCATGTGAAGTGTCGCCACCAACTGAGGGTGATCTCGCAGGATAAGGTAGGCACCATGACTGGTGAGGACCGATCCCGCGACGGCGGTAATTTCTGGATGGTTGTGCTGACCGCCCTCGCACTTGTTGCGACTGTGATCATGCTTTTCAGCGACTCATCCGCATGGTTGCAGATCGCTCTCCTCGCCTCCTTGTGGGCCACGATCATCGGATTCTTGCTCGTAACCCGTGCGCGCAAAGACCGTGACCAGGCCGAAGCAGTCCTCGCCGTCCGCGAACGTGAACACGATGCCGAGCTGGAAGCTCTCCGCGCCCGCAATGAAGCCGACCGCGCTGCCGATGGTTTAGCGCCGACCGCTGAAGCAGAGGTACTACGCGAAATCCGCGAGGAACTCGCCGCCCTCCGCGCCCAACTTGAGGAACTTTCCGGCCGCGAATTTGGTTATGAGCCCGCCGCCCTCCAGGCCGAAGCCCGTCGCATTCGTGAGATTGAGGCACGTGCACAACAGTCCGAGCCAACACCTGTTGCTGAGCCCGCGCAACCTGCTGAGCCCACGCAACCTGCTGAGCCCGCGCAGTCTGCTGAGCCCGCACCACAGAAGTCCGAATCCGCCGAGGACACCGCCCCCATTGCCCCGGTCCGTGACCAAGATGAAAATGAGGCGATCAATGCGCTTTCCCACCCAGCGCAGCAGGCAACCTCGCACATCAGTGGCGCACCGTCGTTTGATGCTGTCGTAGGGCGTGTCGGGTCCCACCAGGGGCCGGAGGTCCGCAACCCGTTGACGGACTTGATCCGCGAGCGTCAAGCAGAGCGCGAACGCGAAGAGCAGGAAGCTCGGGAACGTGAGGAACGCGAGGCCCGCCAACGCGCAGCTCGGGAACGCGCAGAACGCGCAGCGCGGGAACGTGCAGCCCGTGAAGCTCGTGAACGTGCCCAGCAGGAGGCGCGGGAACGCGCAGAACGTGAAGCCCGTGAGCGCGCAGAACGCGAAGCCCGTGAGCGCGCAGAACGTGAAGCCCGGGAACGCGCAGAACGCGAAGCCCGCGAGCGCGCAGAACGCGAGCAGCCCGCGCAGGCAGTCCAGGCTGAGCCAGCCGAGCAAGCGGCGGCGGAGGAGGCGCACCATGGGCGTCGTCGTGCAGATGCTCACCGTGAGGGCGCACTGACGGTGGCGGAGATCCTCGCGCGTGGCCAGAAGAATTAGGGGAGCACGATGACGCAGCCGCGCTTGACTGTCGGGGTGCTCGGGGACCGTGAAACTGTTGAGCTATTTGAACGTGCTGGTCACACCGCGCGTCAGATCAACGGCGACGGGGATCACTTGGACGTGGACATGATTGTCCTGGATGCGCCGGGGGTTCCGCTTGATGTGATGGTGGACCAGTGGCTGGGGCAGGTCCGTCGTGGGCAGCTGGTCATGCACACGTCGTTGGAGTATGGCGTGCAGGTGCTGGACCCGCTGGAAGTGCAAGGCGCGATTGTGATGGCGGCGCACCGGGTGTGGAAGGACTTTTGGGTCGCCTCCGCTGCCGATGAGGTTGGGGAGTCAGTGCTCAGTTTGCTCATCCCGGAGATGGGCGGCAACCTCACCATGATTGAGGATTCGCAGCGCCCAGCCATCATGGCGGGTAAAAGGATGCTCAAGCTTGTCGACGTCGCCCGCCAAGACGCTTTCACACTCCTTACCCAGGCAGTTCCTGCGATTGAGTTGGGGCTCGACGAGTGCTGGTCACTGCCTGGGGAAGGGCAAAACCTGCAGGTGGATGTGCCACATCTTGAACAGATGTACCACACCATCGAGGACCCGAGTATTGGAAGATTGTTTGTGGAGCTGGTGCGCAGACAAGCATCGCGCACCGGGGCGGCGGCCGTGGAGTTGTGGGCGATGGGGAAGAACGCGTTGTAGGGCCGTACCCTTGCGGGTATGACGTTTACTCCGGGGAATGCGGTGGTCGTGACTGACATCGCGCAGTTTGCTACGTACGGCCGGGCGTTCCGCAAGACCGGCAAGAGGGTTGTGTTGGTGCCGCTCGGCACCGGCATTCATGCTGGTCATATCGCGTTGATTCGCGCGGCGAAGTCGCTACTGGGCAGCATTGTCATGGTCACGTTTTCCGGCGAGGAGGTCCCGGAGGACTTCGCGCGTGAGGGTGTGGACGTGGTCTTCCACGGCGTCTTCAACCCGCCGGTGCGCATCCGCCCACAGATGGATCACCTGGAGGATCCGGAGGTGATCAGTGCGAGTATCACGCGCACAATTGCCGCGATCAATGCCGCACACGCCAGTGATGTTGTGGTGGGGGAGAAGGATTTTGAGGAGCTCGTCGCGCTGCAGCAGGCAGTCAGCGCGCTCAACATGGAAGTGCAGCTGCATAGCTTGCCGACGATCCGCGCAACCGGCGGCGTTGCCATGTCCCTTCGCAATGACCGCGTCCCGGACGACATGCAGGATGCAGCCTTGGCGCTGTCGGCAGCACTGACCGCTGGCGCACACGTGGCGGAGCGTGGCGTCGATAAGATTCTGGAGACCGTACGCGGCGTCCTCGAAGCTGGCGGCGTCACCCCCGATTACGTAGAGGTACGTAACCTGGGCTTCGGACCGGCACCGGAGACAGGTGACGCGCGCCTGCTCGCCGCCGCGACTTTCGGCCCTGTGCGGCTCATTGACAGCGTGGGCGTGCCCGTCGGCATCGGCTTCAAGAATATGGGTGAGGAGCCCGGCGCTTAAGTCGTCTCGTTTTCGCCGCCGGAAGAATCACCTGCGAACAAAACGAACTCGTCGCAGGTCACCCTTGGTCACACCCTCCGGCTGAAGTTGCCGCCGGTGACGGTGGACGTCGTGCCTTCATAATCCAGGTCGTCGATCTCCAACGTGTCACCGAGTTCCTGAGACTCATCCTTCGCCTGCTTGTACGCCGGCATCACCAGGGATTGTGGCTCCCCCAGTCGTAGGAACTTAGGTTCTGCTGCGTCATAGTGTGCTCCTAAATCCGCTCAATAATGGCGGTTTTGCAATAGTTCTCGTAGTAGTTCTTGCAGGATTCATGTGTTAAGACTGAAAGCACTTCGCTATCATTCGCTCTAGACTGCGGAGTCCCGACGGGCCGCGCCGGGATGTGAGAAAGGACATAGTTAAAAGAGATGGCACACTACGACCTCTACAACTCGCTCGGGCTCGACCGTTCGGCAGACCCCGCCACCTTGGCCCAGGAGCTGGATAATCGCATCAACTCCGGCATTGCCACCAACCCGGGCGGCATTGAGGAGCTGCGTATCGCCCGCGACATTCTCGGTGATCCGCAGCGTCGCAGCCTCTATGATCAGAAGCTTAACGACGTCAACGCACCAGAAATCAACATCGCCGCCCTCCGCGACCTCGCTCAGGCCAACTTTGGGGGAGCCCCGGCTGGTGCTGCTGCCAGTGCTGGTGCTGCTGCTAGTGCTGCTGGCGCGCAGGGGCTGCTAGGTCAGCAAGGTCAGCCGAGTCAGCCGCAGGGCGAGCATGGGCCGAGTGCCTTTGACAAGGGCCGCGAGACCTTCACTGAGTACTCCAAGATGGCGCAGGATCGTCTGAACCCGGCGATGGAGAAGACTAAGTCGGAGATTGCCCGTTCCTCCAAGGGCGTCATCCTTGGGACCGCAGTGGCTACTGCGTTGGTCATGCTGCTCATCTGGGGTCTGGTTGCCGGTATCGGTGGTGGAGACCGTAACGCCTCGAAGGCACAGAAGTTGACGAATGAGTTCCTTGAGCTACGCACAAATGATGAGACTGAACGTTGGCTCATTGACAACGCCTTGAGCGATTTGCGCAGTGCCATTCTTGATGGGCTTAAGGTCAATGACGGCTACTCTGGCGTGGACAACTACTTCAAGGCATCTGACCCGCAGGCTGGCGAGGTTATGGATGTCAAGGATTTCTCTCGCTTCTTCGCCAAGACGGATGATGAGTCTTATGAGCGACAGCTGAAGGATGTGCTGGGAGCCGATGCATTCTACTTTGTGGAGGTTCGTAACAAGAACGGTTCTTCCACCGGCGGTGCCACTTACGTGGTGATTCAGGATGGTAAGGCCCGCCTTCTAGGTTTTGAATACTCGGATGATGACGTTAGCGATATCTTCTCCGACTACAACTAGCAATACACGTCCCAGTTCTCATCGGCCCTCATCGAAAGCTTCACCATGGTTGATTCACAGCTTGCTCAGTTCCTGCACGAAAAATATGCGCTGACGGACTTGAAAGAAAAAGCGGCGACAGCGGATTCCACCGTCTACTTTGCTACGAACACGTGGGGTAACAGCACCGCTGAGGTGGAGCTGTTCAACGAAGTCATCGAGGGCGACCAGGCTACCGCCATCACCCAGCTCGCTTCCGGCTTGCGCTGGTTGGATGAGCCGACAGTGGTGTCTCTGCGTGATTGCGGTGTCACCGAGGACGGCACACTCTACGTGGTCCGTGATGAAGCAAAAGGCAACACGCTGCGCTCCATCATTGAGGGGCGCGTGAAGTGGGGCACCCCGTTCTCCGATTCTGAGGCGCATAGTCTGCTCGCACCGGTGGCTAGAGCGATTGATCACTACAACAATGCTGACCACGCTGAGCTTTTGGCACGGTCAATTGATGTGGATCATCTGCTGGTGCAGCATCACAATCCGTCGGCACCGGTGATGCTGGCATTGGTCGGCCCTACACCAGATGCCACGAGTACCCCGGCTAAAAACCGCCGTGCTTTCGCCGAGATTGTCTCCCAGCTGACCACCAAACCGGTGGATGAGGAGCTGTTGGAATCCACGGAGTCTGCCAGCGCCTACTTGGAGAAACTGGCCTTCCCCCACAAGGCTCAGCCCGAAGCAGAGGCCGACGACGCGACAGTGCAGTGGAGCCTGCCCGCCCAGCCGGTGGAGGAGCAGCGGGAGCGCCCGAAGCAGCACTTCCCGGATACCAGCCCGGGTTTCCCACCCGTGGAGCCGCACTACCAGCAGCCCTACGAGTACCCGGGCTACGCCCAGCCGGAGTTTTTCGAGCCACAGCCGCAAAAGAAATCTAAGGCCCTGACCTGGCTGCTCGTGTTCATGATCTTGTTGCTGCTCGGCGGTATCGGCGCTGGTGGCTGGTGGCTCTGGGATAACCAGGGTGAGGGTTGGAATGCCCAAGAGCAGGAGATGGCGGACACGTTCCCGCGGATCATTTCGGAGAAATCTGGTCAACGCGGCTGGTTGAACATGAAGTGTGAGTCCCAGACACCGGAGGATGGGCAGAAGGCCCGCATCCGCTGTTCGGACAAGGACCTTGGCGTGAGCATCATTGATTATGGTGATGAGCAGACGCGCGACGGCCTGCTGCCGGAGGGCGACACTGAGGTCATTGGTAATGAGAAGTGCTCTGCACGCTCCTACAAGATGGAAGACGTGACCCCGCCGGCTTACCGCATTGCTCCGGAAGGGGAGGACGCACAGTACCTGCTCGTGGTCAACGGTGCTGAAGCCGAAAGTAAGCGCATGTACCTCAACTTGTGTGAAAAGTCGCGTGGTTAATCTTCAACGTCGCGCTAACTATGTCGCCATCACTGCAGTAGTGATGGCGGGGGCGCTTTCTGGGTGCTCTGGGAACCTGGAGGAGGTGGAGGGGCCGGTGTTGGAAACGTTGGCGTCGAAAAGCGAAACGACGGCGACCACCACGCGCGCCGCTGACCGCCCGGTAGACCCGAAAGATTTTGAACGCGCCGGCATGAGTGTGTTCAGCTACCGCATTGGGGAACACTCTGGAGTGTGTGCGATCAGCCCGCACGGCGTGACCTGTCAAGGCCAAACCCCAAAGGACGCGCCGATGGTGACCGCTGTGCCACTGCCACCCCGCAAAGCTGACTCGATTTACGCAGGGGAAGACGGCATGCACTACACCGTGTTTGAGGGTGTTGGGCCGGCACAGGGCGAGTTGCTGCCTGGCCAGTCCATTCGTGTGAATGAGAATTTTTGCCACTACCCGGATGATGCGACGCTGCGCTGCACGTCCGGTGACGCGTTGAGCTACACCATCACAGACTCGGAGGGCGCCATCCACCCGAGTGGCCAGCTGGATGACCCGCCAGTGTGGACCCTGCCCGAGTATTGGTGAGCTCAACCGACTACGGTAGATAGCCGTGACTACCCAGGACCTTTCAGAGCAGCAACAGATCCGCCGCGCGAAGCGTGAGAAGCTTCTTAGCGAAGGGCATGAGCCGTACCCCGTCGTCGTGGACCGCACCACGTCGCTGAAGGATCTGCGCAACAAGTACCACGTTGTTACGGAAGATGCCCCCGAGCTTATCGACGGCGCGGTGGCCCTCCAGCCCGGCGAAGAAACCTCCGACGAGGTGGCTGTTGCCGGACGCATCATGTTCCAGCGCAACACCGGCAAGCTGTGCTTTGCCACCCTCCAGGAGGGGGATGGCACGCAGCTTCAGGTCATGTTGTCCCTGGCTGAGGTCGGTGAGGAAGCGCTGGCGGCGTGGAAGTCTGACACGGATCTGGGTGACATTGTGTCGGTGCGGGGGCGTGTGATTGCGTCGAAACGCGGTGAGCTTTCCGTCCTGGCGCAGTCCTGGCGTATGACGTCGAAGGCGCTGCGCCCGCTGCCGGTTGCGTTCGCTGACATGAATGAAGAGCAGCGGGTGCGCTACCGCTACACCGACCTGATCATGCGCGCCGATGCCCGCAAGAACGCGATGACCCGTATCAAAGCCATCGCCGCTGTGCGTAAATTCCTCACGGGTCGTGACTTCGTCGAGGTGGAAACCCCGATGCTGCAGACCTTGCACGGTGGTGCCGCGGCCCGCCCGTTTATCACTCGCTCCAACGCGCTAGATATGGACCTCTACCTGCGTATTGCGCCGGAGTTGTATC
The DNA here is from genome assembly GCF_000759055.1 of Corynebacterium tuscaniense DNF00037. NCBI lineage: Bacteria > Bacillati > Actinomycetota > Actinomycetes > Mycobacteriales > Corynebacteriaceae > Corynebacterium > Corynebacterium tuscaniense. The sequence continues at coordinate 58,977 of NZ_JRNG01000004.1, forward strand.
TCAAGCGCTGCATCGTCGGTGGCATTGAGCGTGTCTTCGAGCTCAACCGCAACTTCCGCAATGAGGGCATTGACTCCTCCCACTCGCCGGAGTTCACCATGCTGGAGACCTACCAGGCATGGGGTACGTACAAGGATGGCGCACAGACCATGAAAGACCTCGTGCAGTTCTGCGCGCAGGAAGTCTTCGGCTCCACCACCGTCACGCTTGCCGACGGCACTGAGTACGACCTCGGCGGCGAATGGAAAGTCATGGAAATGTACCCCTCCCTTAACGAGGCTCTGCAGCGTAAGTTCCCAGGCCAGCCCGAGGTCACCGTCGACTCCTCCGTGGAGGAACTGAAGGGCATTGCTGACGTCATTGGCCTGAAGGTGCCCAAGGACGAGGGCTGGCTCCACGGCAAACTCGTCGAGGAGATCTGGGAGCACCTTTGCTCCGACCAGCTCTACGAGCCGACTTTTGTGATCAACTTCCCGGTCGAGACCTCGCCCTTGACCCGCGACCACCGCGAACAGCGCGGTGTGACTGAGAAGTTCGACCTCTACGTCCGCGGCTTCGAGCTGGCCACCGGCTACTCCGAGCTTGTTGATCCCGTGATCCAACGTGAACGCTTCGAAGACCAGGCCCGCCTCGCCGCCCACGGCGATGACGAAGCCATGGTGCTTGATGAGGACTTCCTCGCCGCCATGGAACAGGGCATGCCGCCGACCGCTGGCTGTGGCATGGGCGTGGATCGCCTGCTCATGGCCCTGACCGGACTGGGGATCCGCGAGACTGTCCTCTTCCCGCTGGTACGCCCCGAGGCCTAAACCCATGCGTTCTCAGCGTCGCATTGGCCGAAAGATAGGCGGTGGCTTAGCTGCGCTCGCCATCACGGCTGGGCTTGTTGGTTGCTCCAGTGATGATCTGGACGAGGTGCAGATGACCATCGTGTCGTCCACGCCTGCGGAGACTTCGGCGTCTGAAACCACAACTCAAACCACCTCCGAAATGACTGCAGAAACGACTGCAGAAACCACTTCGCCGAAGAAGGACGTTGTGGGGGAAGATGTGGCGTCGATAAGCAAGCGCGACGGGTATTTTGTGCATGTCTCGCAGGGCGGACTAGAGAAGGAGGCATCATTTCCGGCGTGCGACGGGCGCAACATCCTGATTCTCATGTCTGTCATCGATGAACATGGTGCTGAAGCGACCTACAACGAACTCGCCCAAGCGGTACTCACTGGTGGCCCCGCCGATAAAAAATTCACGGTGCCGGGGAAGTGTGCCTCCCTGCGCAAAACCGTCAACGGGAACGTGATCTACCCCGTTTACCTCGACTTTGGTTCCGATGAAGCGGGGATGTGCGCGGCGAAAGCACGCTATGGTGGCAACGGCCGAACTCTGAACAACTCCGGCGATTTCCACGACCCCTGCTAAACCACCTGCTGGGGCAGCCAGGGAAAGGAACACGCATGGCCGACAGGCATGTGCTTCACGGTGTGGGCGTCGCTGGTGCTTTTGCGGTTGCCTCTGCGACTGGCCCGGCTGTGCTCGTCGCCCCTGCAGCGGGTGTTGACCCGGATGAACCGGCCTGCACCGACCCGGATGCCGACATCTGGCGGGTTCGGGCGGCCCTCGACGCCGTTGCTGCTGGGGTGCTCGCGCGTGCGGAGAGTGCCCCCGAGAAAGCCCAGCCGATCCTCGAAGCCACCGCTGCTTTGGCGCAGGATCGCGCGTTGATCAAAGGGGTTGAGGAGGAGCTCGCCGCCGGTGCCGGCATCACTGCTGCTGTGCACGCCGCGGTGGAGATCTATGCGCAGAAACTTCGCCCCCTTGGGGGACGCATGGCTGAGCGCGTCACAGACCTCTACGACATTCGCGACCGCACTATCGCCCGCTTGCGTGATCTGCCGGAGCCGGGAATTCCGCCGTTAGGTCGCCCATCCATCCTCGTTGCACGCGACCTCGCACCCGCTGACATCGCCACGCTCGACCCGACGATGGTCCTGGGCATCATCACCGAAGGTGGCGGCCCCACATCGCACACGGTGATTCTTGCAGCGCAACTGGGTATTCCGATGATTGTCAAGGTCGCCGGAATCACCAGCCTGCTTATCGACGCCACGCTCATCACCCTCGACCCCACCACCGGCACCGTCATCCTCGCGCCGACCCCTGCTGACGTCGCTGAGTTACAGGACCGGGCGGCGTGTCGCGTCGCTGCATTGGCGGAGGCTACCGGCCCGGGTGCGACGAAAGATGGGCACCCGGTGAAACTGATGGCCAATATTGGCACCGCAGCCGATGTGGAAGCGGTGGCTGAGACGGATGTTGAAGGCGTGGGTCTGTTCCGCACCGAGTTTCTCTTCCTCAACCGTGTGGATGCCCCCAGCGTTGCCGAACAAACGGAGACCTACACCGCTGTGCTGCGCGCTTTTGGTTCCCGCCGGGTGGTCGTGCGCACCCTTGACGCGGGTGCGGACAAACCCCTGGCCTTTGCCGATCACGGTACGGAGGAAAACCCAGCGCTTGGTCACCGCGGTATCCGCTTGACCCGCGCGCGGGAAGACCTCATGGACGACCAACTCGCGGCACTCGCTGCCGCGCACGCCGCGGTGCCGGAAGCAGACCTGTGGGTGATGGCGCCAATGGTGGCGGAGGTGGGGGAGGTTGAGTGGTTCGTCGATAAGGCGAAAAAGGCTGGGCTCCCGCAGGCCGGAATTATGGTGGAAACTCCTGCGGCGGCGATCTGTGCCGAGGAACTGTTGGGGGTGGCAGAGTTTGCGTCCATAGGCACGAACGATCTGGCGCAATTCACCATGGCGGCGGACCGTCTAGTTGGGCCGTCGTTGCTGTCCCCGTGGCAGCCGGCGGTGCTGGCGCTCATGCGCGCAACATGTCGTGGCGCAAACGGAACTCCTGTCGGCGTGTGTGGCGCAGCCGGCGGCGACCCACTCTTCGCGCTCGTTCTAGTTGGGCTGGGTGTGACGTCCTTGTCCATGGTGCCGGCGAATACTCCTGCAGTGCGCGCGGCGCTGCTTATGCACGACCTGGACACCTGCCGGCGGATGGCCGAGAGCGCCCTTGCAGCGCGGACTGCTGACGAAGCACGTGCCGCGGCGCTCGCGCTAGCTGATCCGGGGCTGCGCGGCCTGCTCTAAAACCGCACGAAAATGGCTGTTCGCTACTGGCGAACATGCCCTTGAAATGGGGTTATCACTTTTTCGTGCGGAAGTGTGGGAAGCGTTCCGGCCACCCCGCGTTATGGTGGGTGGAACGATTTCATTTAGCCAATAAAGGGGTAGCCACATGTTCGAGCGGTTTACTGACCGTGCACGGCGCGTCATCGTGCTGGCCCAGCAAGAAGCGCGCGACCTGAACCACAATTACATCGGCACTGAGCACATCCTGCTCGGGCTGATCCAGGAGGGGGAAGGCGTTGCCGCCAAGGCCCTCGAATCCATGGGGATTAACCTCGACGACGTGCGCCGGGAAGTCGAAGAAATCATCGGCCGCGGCACCCAGCCGCACACCGGTCACGTGCCGTTTACCCCGCGCGCGAAGAAGGTTCTGGAACTTTCCCTGCGTGAGGGCCTGCAAATGGGCCACAAGTACATTGGTACTGAGTTCCTGCTGCTCGGTCTCATCCGCGAAGGCGAAGGCGTGGCAGCGCAGGTACTGACCAAGCTGGGCGCTGACCTCCCGCGCGTGCGCCAGCAGGTCATCCAGCTGCTGTCTGGTTACGAGGGTGGAGAGGGCCAGAACCCGGAAAGCCCCGAAGGTCCGCAGGCTTCTGGCATGACCGGCGCTGGTGCCAGCCCGAGCATCGGTGGCATGGGCGGCCCGCGCGGTGGCGGCGAGCGCTCCAACTCGCTCGTGCTCGACCAGTTTGGCCGCAACCTCACCGCTGCCGCCAAGGAAGGCAAGCTCGACCCGGTGGTGGGCCGCGACAAGGAAATTGAGCGCATCATGCAGGTGCTCTCCCGCCGCACCAAGAACAACCCGGTGCTCATCGGTGAACCCGGTGTGGGTAAGACCGCGGTGGTCGAAGGTCTGGCGTTGGACATCGCTAACGGCAACGTGCCGGAGACCCTCAAGGACAAGCAGGTTTACTCGCTGGACCTCGGCTCCCTCGTCGCGGGTTCGCGTTACCGCGGTGACTTCGAGGAGCGCCTGAAGAAGGTGCTCAAGGAGATCAACCAGCGCGGCGACATCATCTTGTTCATCGATGAGATCCACACGCTCGTCGGCGCCGGCGCAGCCGAAGGCGCAATTGACGCGGCCTCCTTGCTCAAGCCCAAGCTTGCCCGCGGTGAGCTGCAAACCATCGGTGCCACCACGCTCGATGAGTACCGCAAGCACATTGAGAAGGATGCCGCCCTGGAGCGCCGCTTCCAGCCGGTGCAGGTGGATGAGCCGAGTGTGGAAGACACCATCCAGATCCTCAAGGGCCTGCGCGACCGCTACGAGGCACACCACCGCGTCTCCTACACCGACGACGCACTCGCAGCTGCCGCGAACCTGTCGGACCGCTACATCAATGACCGCTTCCTGCCGGACAAGGCCGTCGATCTTCTCGACGAAGCTGGTGCCCGCATGCGTATCAAGCGCATGACTCAGCCGGAGGGCCTGCGCGAAGTCGATGACCGCATCCAAGAGGTGCGTCGCGAAAAAGAAGCCGCGATCGACGCCCAGGACTTCGAGAAGGCGGCTGGTCTGCGCGACACTGAGCGCAAGCTCGGCGAAGAGCGCGCGGAGAAGGAAAAGAAGTGGCGCACCGGCGAGCTCGAGGATATCGCTGAGGTAGGCGAGGAGCAGATCGCCGACGTGCTGGCCAACTGGACCGGCATCCCGGTGTTCAAGCTCACCGAATCCGAGTCTTCGCGTCTCCTACACATGGAGGACGAGCTGCACAAGCGCATCATCGGTCAGGACGAAGCAGTCCGCGCCGTCTCCCGCGCCATCCGTCGTACCCGCGCGGGGCTGAAGGACCCGAAGCGCCCGTCCGGTTCCTTCATCTTCGCAGGTCCGTCCGGTGTGGGTAAGACGGAGCTGTCCAAGGCGCTCGCCGAGTTCCTCTTCGGCGACGAGGACTCCCTCATCCAGGTGGACATGGGCGAGTTCCACGACCGCTTCACTGCGTCGCGTCTCTTCGGTGCCCCTCCGGGATACGTCGGATACGAGGAGGGCGGCCAGCTCACCGAGAAGGTTCGCCGCAAGCCATTCTCCGTCGTGCTTTTCGACGAAATCGAGAAAGCCCACAAGGAGATCTACAACACCCTCCTCCAGGTGCTGGAAGAAGGCCACGTCACCGACGGCCAAGGCCGCATGGTGGACTTCAAGAACACGGTGCTCATCTTCACCTCGAACCTGGGTACGTCAGACATCTCTAAGGCTGTCGGCCTGGGCTTCACCGGCTCCAACGCCACCGATTCCGATGCGCAGTACGAGCGCATGAAGCAGAAGGTGCACGACGAGCTGAAGAAGCACTTCCGTCCCGAGTTCCTCAACCGTATTGACGAGATTGTGGTCTTCCACCAGCTCACCCAAGAGCAGATCGTTCAGATGGTTGAGCTTCTTGTGGAGCGCCTGGAGAAGAACCTCGCTGCACAGGACATGGGTATTGAGCTTTCTAGCGACGCCAAGAACCTGCTTGCCACCCGCGGCTTCGATCCCGTCCTTGGTGCCCGCCCGCTGCGCCGTACCATCCAGCGCGAGATCGAAGACGTACTGTCGGAGAAGATCCTCTTCGGCGAGATCGGTGCCGGCGAGATCATCGAGGTCGGTGTGAAGAACTGGGATGGCAAGACCGACAACCCTCGCGACTACGAGAATGCCGAGTTCACCTTCACCCCGAAGCCGAAGCCGCTCCCGGCGGACACCTTCGGTGACCTGGACGAGGAGGAGGTCCGCGACATCGCCCCAAAGGACACCTCCGACGATGAGCCGGTGTCCGTCCGCGACACCACCCCGCCGACTGATGGTGGCCCAGGCTCAGGTCCGGACTCTGGCCCGGAACCGACGCCGGACATCACCTCTCCGGAGACTGATGGCGCACCGGGCACCGCCGTGCTGGACCGCCCGGAACCGACGGAGTCCGCCGAGGACTCCGTCACCTCGGACCCGGAGAAGCCTTAAAGTCCGCTGAACCCCGCCACTTCCCCCAACGACCTATGAAGGGGGGGCCGGCGGGGTTTATCTCTGCCCAAGAAGTCCCAACGCGGACATGCTGTCATCGATGCTTCGCGTACCGGGTGCGACCAGCTTGCTGAGACGTCTCAGGTTCCCTTTGCCTAGAAGGCTCCACAGTTAGACGCGTTGGGTACGCCGTTGAAGCGGTCTGCCAGCCACATCAAGGAAGGAACGGTGTGAGCGAAGACACCGGCGGCGTGGTTGATGCCGATTTTGAGGGGAGGGGTGAGGGCTGGGACGGCGTCGTTAAGCAAGGTGACGTTGGCCCCCGCGGCGCAGTAGTCGCGTGCGAGCTGAATGACTTGCGGCGTGGGCACGAGCATGTCACCGCCGAGCGTGGATACCATCACCGGGGACTGAGGGGCGCGCTGGCCGAGCTTTTGTTCATCGAGTTTGCGGCGGATCTCCGGATAGCGGGTGAGCACATCCACCATCGGCTCACCCGACACGGTGAAGGTCCGCGAATCCTGGAAACCCCACCGGACCGCACTATCAGCCATGCACGCGTTACGCGTGGACTCGAGGAACTCGCGGCCGCGAGCGTTCAAATTTGCATCCAAAGCCGGCTTGAACTCCGGGTAGCGCTCCGTCCAACCATTGAGGGCGAAGCCAACAACGGCGAGGATGGAGGAATTGTCTACGCCACGCATCGTCTCCACCAGATCAGCGGGTGGAGCGCCCGCGAAAGCGCCCTTGACATTGAGGTCCGGCGCATAGTTTGGGGCGAGTTCCGCTGCGGCAGCCGATGCGCCACCGCCTTGCGAGTAGCCCCAGAAACCGACGGGGTGGTGGGGTTGGGTGGTGGCCCGGGCAGCGTCGATAAGCGCGTGGCCCTCCTCGGTGTGCAGCACGTACGTGTGCGCGCCAGGTGTGCCCAAACCGATGAGGTCAGACACCACAACCCGCATACCCATCAGCGCAGCGGCCTGGTGGTGCAGGTTTTCGTAGTTGGTGCCCACGGTGGGTTGTGCCGGGTCGATCTGCCCCATCATCCACGGGCCACGCGAAGGAGCGCACCCATCACCCGCGCCACGCGTACCGGGGCCGAACACCACCGTCGGGGTCGGGCCGGCGCCCTGCCACGGATTCGCCGGCTCAATCATGTAACCGGACACCGGCACAATGCGCCCATCCACCGTGGTAGACGTGTACAAAATCCGTTGCGCGTAACCGGGGAAAGATGGGCCCAGAAGGTTCAGCAGGTGTGGCGCCGGCTGGGCGCGCAAGAGTTTTCCGGGTCGATCGAGCTGCTCCGCGGGGACCGGATCGTCATAAAACGGGTCATACTGCTTGAGCAGCGCTTTGTCAGGCGTGCTTGTGGCGTGAGCAAGGCCACCCTGCAGCTGATCGACGCTTGACTGTGCACCAGCAGGCTGCGCACTGGCTGTCATGACCACGGCGGTTGCCACGACCGTGAACCAACAGGAGAAACGAGACACAGGGTTACGCATGAGTGAATCCTAAAGTAGGCCCCCGTTTTTCGTGGGCGTTTGACGCAGGCTTCTTTTCCTCGGCGGGTGCTCTAAGATTCTGAAGTTATGGGTTTGATGTACCGCCAAAAGAAGAAACTGGGCAAGAACTCGTGGATCAACATTTCCGGTTCCGGGGCGTCCGTGTCCACGAAGGTGGGGCCGGTGACTTTTAACTCCCGCGGGGGAGTGTGGGTGAACTTGCCTGGTGGGATGACGTACCGTGGGCGCTGGAAGTAGCGCTACGGCAGGTGGAAGCGCCCGTCTTCATTCTGCACAGCGAGGCCGTCTTCGAGCAGTGAGTACAGCGCCCGCGTGCGTTGTGGGGCGTCGGGCCACACTACGTCGATAGCGGATTGGGGTACGGGTGCGGGTGCCTCACGCAGCACTTTCATGATTTTGCCACGCACTTGCCGGTCGGTGCCCGCGAATTTCTGCACCTTCTTCCCCGCCAGCTCTTCCGCGGTAGGTGGTGGGGAACCGGCGGCGAGCCACGCGCAGGAATCCGCGATGGGGCACTCCCCGCACGCCGGTGCCGTGGCCGTGCACACGACCGCGCCGAGTTCCATGAGCCCCGCTGAGAAGATGTGGGCATCCTCCTCCGGTAGCAGGGCGGCGATCCACTCCAGCTCCGCTTTCTGCGGTTTCGCCAGCGGTCGCCCCAGCACAGCCCGCGCATAGACGCGCCGCACATTTGTATCCACCACGGGCACTGCCTGCGCAAATGCGAAGGCCGCCACAGCGCGCGCTGTGTAATCCCCAATACCCGGCAGCGCCAAAAGCTCACTCACCTCACGCGGCACAACGCCACCATGCTTATCGACGATCTCCCCCGCACACTCCTTCAACCTCAACGCCCTCCGCGGATACCCCAGGCTCCCCCACGCCCGCAGTACCTCAGCTGTGGGTGCCGCCGCTAAGTCCGCCGGGGTTGGCCACCGCCTCATCCATTTCTCCCACTGCGGGGCGACACGAGAAACAGGGGTTTGCTGGCTCATCACTTCGCTGACCAGCACACCCCATGGGCTGGTTCCCGGCGCACGCCACGGCAAATCGCGGGCGTGGGCGGTAAACCAGGCGGAGACAACGGGGGGATCAATCACGATATGTGTAAGAATAGTGACATGCCGTTTAGAGTTATTCCAAAGGACGCCTGGGCCCACCTACTTGAGGGCAATGAGCGTTTCGCCGCTGATGCATCTGTTCACCCACGTACCGGTTCTGTGCGCCGGGAAGAGCTACGTTCTGGGCAGGAGCCGTTTGCTGCTGTGCTGGCCTGCTCAGATTCACGTGTGCCCGTCGAGATGCTTTTCGACGTCGGATTGGGCGACCTCTTTGTCGTCCGCACCGCCGGGGGCTGCGTCGACGCCGCAGTGACCGGATCACTGGAGTTCGCAGTCACCACCTTGGGGGTATCACTCATCGTGGTGCTCAGCCACGAAGAGTGTGGCGCGATTGGTGCGGCTATCTCCTCCTTTGAGGAGGGGGACCTGCCATCAGATCTGACCCGTGTTTTCGTGGAAAAGATCGCCCCCAGTGTGATTCGTGCAAAGAATGACGGGCACGACGAGCGTTGCGTCGTCGAAGAAATCCACGCAGCGGAGACCGCTGAACACTTGATTCACCGCATTCCACCGGTGCAGGCAAAAATCGCCGACGGGTCGCTGGGCATTGTTGCCGCAAGATACAGGCTTGAAGATGGCCGCGTCACGGTCGTCGAGGAGCATTTCGCGGGTTAGGATCGCGGTGTGACCTACCAGCCGCGAACCCCACGAACACCACGCCCCCCGCGCGACGCATATGAGGAGCGCGGGGCGGAACGCTCGGCCCGCCTGCCCGAGGAAATCTACATTCGCCGACGCGTTGCCGCGCTGGTAATCGTCCTGGCAGTAGTGGCCTTGCTGGTGTGGGCGCTCACATCATTCGCACGCTCTGGCTCGAGTGAGAATGAGCCGAGTACCACCGCGTTGCCCACAACCCTGGTGACCACCCCGACCGAACCAGACCCCGGCGCCGCCGAGGACACCACCGAGGCAACGGTCACCGAAACGAAGCCGAAGGACGAAAACTTCGATCCCACCGCCACCCAAGAACGCCCCGACGACGCAGAACTCGCTGCGAAGAACACCTGTGAACTCAGCGACCTCCAGCTGACCATCCAGGCCAACAAAACTAGCTTTGACATCAACGACCCACAGGACCAGCCAGAGCTGAACGTACAGGTGAGGAACCCGACGGGCGCTGACTGCGTCATTGACGCCAACGATGAAAAACTGCGCTTCGAGGTCTACTCCATCGCCCGCGATGGCTTCCACCCGGTCTGGGGCGACACGGACTGCTACGACCCCGTGATTAACGGCAAGCAGACCTTCGCTGCAGGTGAATCCCGTAACTTCCGCGCCACCTGGTCACGCCTGGCTTCCGCGCCGGGGCAGTGCTCGAACCGTCAGGCCGTGCCAGAAGGTGCCTATGTGGTCACCGCGACATTGGGCAACAACCACGCGGAGGGTGTCACCTTCAACATCCGCTAAGCCGCAGCGCTAGGCGTTGCGCCGCAGCCCCTCTACGATGTGGCGCGCCCACAAGAGCGACACGTTCTTCGCCTCTGCCAGCTGTTCTGCGTCGGCAGCGCGGATGGCGTCGAGGTCCCCGAATTCGGCAACGATGTAGTCGATGAGGGATTTCTGCACCCGCGGAATACGCGACAGAGCCCGGTAGCCACGCGGCGTCACCGATTCCATGAGGTTTTCCTCCGTCGCTGGCAGGCCCAACACCTGTGCGAGGGTGGCGGTGTTGAGCAGTTCGGGGTCGGGGAGGTGGTCGAGGGAGTCAATCGCGGCGTCGATAAGCTCATTGCTCGGCGCAACCTCCGCGACGAGGTAGTCGCACACGAGCATGGCAATGTCGTGGTAGATCGTGCCGCGCAGCTCCGTGAGTTGGAGGCGCAGCTGGCGCGCGTCGGTGCCGAGCTCCACGATCTGATCATCCACATCGCGTGCGGCGCGCTGCAGCAGAAGCTGACGTTGCAGCAGGTGCAGCACATCCTCCACCGCGGCGTACCGGTTCATCTCCGCAACGAACAGGCGTTGGTTCGCCTTGTCTACGCGGCTGCGGTACTGCTCCACGGTGGCAATCGCTTGATGGGCACGGGTGAGCAACACGGCGGGCTCCTCAAGGACGTGACGTTTCCCGGAAGCGTACACCGTCACAATGTTCATCGACCCAGACACAGAGACCACCGGTACGCCCGTGTGCAGCGCAGTGCGTTCAGCGGAGCGGTGCCGCGTGCCGGTCTCTGATGTGTGGAACGTCGGAGAAGGCACCAACTGCACATTCGCGCGCGTGATCCGCGTCAAATCCTCTGACAGCACGACGGCGCCGTCCATCTTGGAAAGCTCACGCAACAACGTCGCAGAGAAAGGGACATCGAATTCAATGCCGCCGTCGCACACGGCGGACACCTCTGGCCCGTCTCCCAGCACAATCAGCGCGCCGGTGTGCCCACGCTTGATGCGTTCGAGCCCGTCGCGCAGTTCCGTTCCAGGGGCGAGCCGCAGCAAAACATCGCGCATAGCCATAATGGCTAAAGTCTACGCATTTTGCTTGTCGACGACACTAATCGCCTCCCTCACCGTCCCCACCTGCACGACCCGCATCCCGGGGATTTCTTTTGCCAGGCCTGTGGGCACGATCGCATTTTCATAGCCTAGGCGAGCGGCTTCGGTGAGACGACGCTCAAGGTTGGGCACGCGACGCACTTCGCCGGCGAGTCCCACTTCCCCGATGACCACCGTCTTTGGTGGCAGGGGAGTGGTGTGTAGGCTCGACCATGTTGCCAGTGCCACGGCGAGGTCCGTTCCTGTCTCCGTGATACGCACTCCGCCGACAGTAGCCACGTACGCATCCTGGTCATTAGTGCGCTGCCCACACCGCGCTTGGAGAACGGCAAGCACCATGGGGACGCGGTTGTAATCCAGGCCCGTAACCACGCGGCGTGGTGACTTGTTCACCGGGTCAACAGTCAAAGACTGGACTTCGGCGAGGATGGGGCGCACACCGTCCATAGCTACAGTCACCGCTGATCCGTCCGGTGTCTGCCCCCGATGGGAGAGGAATAACCCCGACGGGTCCGGCACCTCCCGAATACCGTCTGCGGTTTGTTCAAAGCAGCCGACTTCATCTGTGGCACCGAAGCGGTTTTTCATTCCGCGCAGCATGCGCAGGCTCGTCTGCCGGTCGCCTTCAAAAGCGAGGACGACGTCTACCAGGTGCTCTAGCACGCGGGGGCCAGCAACATTGCCGTCCTTGGTCACGTGCCCGACGAGCAAAATAGGCAAATTAGTTGTCTTTGCCAGGGTGGTCAGAGCCGCGGTGACCGCCCGCGATTGCGCAACACCGCCAGCTACGCCTTCGACGCCGGCGGCCTGCATGGTCTGCACTGAGTCCACGATGAGAAGACTGGGCTTGACCTGGTCTACGTGGCCGAACACAACATCCAGGTTGGACTCAGATGCCAAATACAGGTTCTTATCTAAGCCACCAGTGCGTTCCGCACGGCCACGAACTTGGGCTGCGGATTCTTCCGCCGTCACGTACAAGGCGGTGCGATCCCCCGTCGCCGCCCAGCGGGTAGCCACTTCCAACAACAGCGTTGATTTACCCACACCGGGTTCGCCCGACAGTAGCACCACGGAACCCGGCACGACACCGCCACCAAGGACGCGGTCAAGCTCTGAAATCCCCGACGTCACACGCCCAGCGGCACTGGCGTTGACCTTCGTGATGGGCTGCGCTGGTGACGCCGGCGCTAACCCCTTTGGCGCACCCGAGCTAATGCCGGTGCGTGCCTTCGCACCCCCAGCAGCACTCGTCGGAGTAGCTGTTGATTCCTCGAATGTGCCCCACGCACCACATTCGGGGCAGCGCCCTAACCACTTCGGCGACGAATACCCACACTCCGTGCAGGTGTGGACGGTGCGCTGCTTCACCACAGCTTTAGTGAACTAGTGCTTCTGCTCCGGCTGGCGGTCAGACTCGCCGGATTTTGCGGTCGGCGCGGCAACGGTAGCCATAGCCTCAACCGTGCCGGAATCAAACGTGAAGGTCACCGGAACGTTGCCGCCGTAGGCGAAGTTGTCATTGTCCACCGAGGTTTTCACGTATTCGATGCACGCGTTTTCAGCCTGCGGCATATTCTGCAGACCAGCAGCGGAGTCCCCCACGATGGAGCAGTTGTAGGCCATCGGCTCCGGGGTGGACATTGTGACCGGCTTGCCGTTAACGGTGGCGGACTTTAACGCGTGCTCATGGCGGTCATAATCCTGGTTAGAAGCAGTGAACTTCAACGCAGCGTCACCGTTGTCCTCCAAGACAAGGGTGATGTCGTGGACGGTGACAGATCCATCCTCAGTCTGAACACTCGCACCGTTCACGGCAGCGACCTGGGATGAGGTCTGGGTAATCTGGCCTGCAGAGCATGCGGTGAGCAGCACGGCAGAAGCAGCTGCGATGGAGACGGCACCTGCGCGGCGGATAACCGGCTTCAGGGAGTTCACGTCGATGTCCTCCTGGTTGGAATTTTTAGGCGTATCAACGTGAAAGCCTAGTCTTTTCTCTCCGACTATTCACAGTTTCCGGTCAGTGTGTGGGTGCAACCGGGGGTATCCATAATGGGGGCCGGTGTTGGTTTGGGGCCGGTGGTAAGATCGTGGCGTTATTCGTGTGGCGGTAGTCGTCGATAAGCATGCGAGTAGGAGACGGAATGGATTTTAAGGTCGGAGAAGTAGTTGTCTACCCGCACCACGGTGCGGCTCAGATCGCAGACATTGAGCAGCGAGAGATGGGTGGGGAGACACTGGACTTCCTCGTACTCAACATTCTTCAGTCTGACCTGTCGGTGCGCGTGCCTATTAAAAATGCGGAGCTCGTTGGTGTACGCGATGTTGTCGGCGAGGAGGGGCTACGCAAGGTGTTCTCCGTGCTGCGCGAGACGGATGTGGAGGAGGCCGGTAACTGGTCCCGCCGCTACAAAGCTAACCAGGAGCGTCTCGCGTCGGGCGACATTAACAAGGTCGCGGAAGTTGTGCGTGACCTGTGGCGCCGTGATCAAGGTCGTGGCCTTTCCGCTGGTGAGAAGCGCATGCTGGGCAAGGCCCGCCAGGTCCTCGTGGGTGAGCTCGCGCTCGCCGAGCCTGTCGACGAAGCCAAGGCCCAAAACATGGAACAGGAAATCCAGGCCATCATCGCCCGCCACGTGGAGCAAGGTCTCGTGGCTAAGCCGGAGGGGGCTTTCGACGCGGAAGATGACGTCGACCTCGATGACCTGAGCTTCGACGACGAGGACTAGACCATCAGCGACAATGGACGGCGCGTCGTCGCGCTTGTTGCGGCGGCGGGGCGCGGGACCCGGCTCGGCGCCGAGATCCCCAAGGCTTACGTGCCACTGCGCGACCGTACGCTGCTGGAACGCTCTGTGACGGCGATGGAAACGTCCGCCGTCGTGGACCATATTGGCGTGCTGGTCAGCCCGGACATGGAGCCGCTCGCGCGCGAACGGCTGTGTGGACACGATGTCCAGTTCATTCACGGCGCCGGCGAACGCGTGGATTCCGTGTGGGCGGGCCTGCAAGCACTGCCTTTCGACGATGCTGTGGTCCTCGTCCACGACGCCGCCCGCGCCCTGACGCCGCCTGGGATGATCGCGCGCGTTGCGCGGGGGGTGCTCGCCGGCGCCCCGGCAGTCGTCCCGGTGTTGCCTGTCGCAGACACCATCAAGCTTGTCGACGCTGCAGGGGACGTGCTCTCCACCCCCGACCGCTCCCAACTGCGGGCCGTGCAGACACCGCAGGGCTTCGACCTAGCTACGTTGCGGGAGGCAAATGAGGCCTACTTCGCTGCTGACGCTATGGACTTCACCCCCACCGACGACGCGAGCCTCATGGAATGGTTCGGTGTCGCCGTGTCTACGGTGCAGGGCGACCCGATGGCCTTTAAGATCACCACTCCCATCGACCTTGTGCTGGCACAACGCATCACGGATGAGGCAGAACCCACCGTTTTTGACGTGCCCGGCAACCCTGGCGTTTGAAAAACCCCATCTTACTTAGACTGCCTTAGGCCCCTGTTTGGTTCCATAAATTGTGAAACTGTGGGAAATCTCTAAAACCCTTGTTAAACGGTACTTTTGAGCAATACCTTTGGGGCATGAACTTTAATACTGTGATCGCGGCCTTATCAGGCGGCGCAATAGATATGTTGAAGGGGTTTGACCGCCAAGCCGCGTTAGATGCCGGGATGTCGCAAGCAACAGCGAATAACTGGAAGCTCGTACATGACGCGTATTACGGTCCAACCACGTCGCCGTCGAAGCAGCGGCAGGCGCGGGAGAAAGCACGCGTGGAGGGGGTGAGCCTGGACAAACTCGTGCACATTGAGAAGAAGCTCAAGCGGATCAACAACAACCGGACACGCAACAAGCTTCGGCTGACCATGCTCGCCGTGCGCGGTAATTATAAGGCCTTGCTTGCGTTGACTAGGAAGCTTCTGCCCGGCGCGGATAAGCCGCCGGAGAAGAAGTTGACCATTTCGCCGTCGCGTCACGGCCGGCGCCGGGTGATGTTCTGGGCCGACGAGCGTGATGTCGCCGATTTAGAACACGCGCTGCTTGAGGGGGTGGACCCGGACTTGCCTCTTGCGCCACAATTACTGGAACATTTCCTGGCGCTCATACGTAGTGGCGGTGGCGTACCGCGCGCCGTCCCGAGGCCACAGTTGCTTATCCCGTTGCCAGAGTGGGTGCGCATTATTCGCGGGGAGGGCGATGACGTTGTGCTTGGGCTGACGGACGGCACCACTATCACCGGCGCTGATTTCCTCACCACCCACACCGCCAACCCGGACAACGAGCTGGAAGCAGTGGTCTTTCATCCTACGGAGGGCGCGGTGAACCAGTATCGGCTGGAGCGTTTCGCCAACGCGAAGCAGCGCGATATGGCGAGGGCTACGCAGCCGATCTGTACCAGCCCGGACTGTCGTCGTGGGGCTGACCAGTGCGAAATCCACCACATCAAGGCCTGGAAGAACGGCGGTGAGACCAACGCGAACAACCTCGCACCACTGTGCCGCTACCACAATCGCGTCAACGACGATGACGCACATGTGGCGCACCGCGGCCACGTCGAGATGCGTGGTGGTGCACCAGTGTGGATCTCCCCACGCGGGTTCGCCCGCGCGAACACACTGCACCCGTTCGGCGGGATGCGGTCCCTGTTCAACCACGACCCGGCGAAGGTGCCAGTCCGCGCCAGATAGTGCCCACTAGGATGATGGATCATGGAATCCTCCAAAACCCCGAATCCGATTTCCACACTGCGAGTTGGCACTGCTTTTGACGCCCACCGCATCGAGCCCGGCAAACCCTGCTGGATCGCCGGCCTCATCTTCGAGGGCGTCGACGGATGCGAAGGACACTCAGACGGTGACGTTGTCAGCCACGCCATCGTCGACGCAGTGCTCTCCGCAACCGGGCTGGGGGACCTGGGCAGTTTCGTCGGTGTTGACCGCCCGGAGTACGAGGGGGTCACTGGGGTGCAGTTGCTTACCGAGTTGCGTGAACTCGTCGCCGCCAACGGCTACACCGTGCTCAACGCTTCAGCTCAACTCATCGGCCAGACCCCCAAAATGGGCCCGGTGCGCGAAGAGGCCGAGCGCGTCCTGTCCGAAGCTCTCGGCGCACCCGTGTCCGTGAGTGCCACGACGACCGACGGGATGGGTTTCACGGGATCGGGGGAGGGGAGAGCGGCGGTGGCGACGGCGCTCGTCGATAAGCGATAGTTAAACTGGGGCGCGTGACTCAACGCATTTTTGACACCGCGACCCGCACTCTCCGCGAATTTGAACCTCTCCGTGAGGGGCACGTCTCGATGTATGTGTGCGGTGCGACGCCGCAGTCCTCGCCGCACATCGGGCATCTGCGTTCCGGCGTGGCCTTCGACATCGTGCGCCGCTGGTTCCTCGCCACCGGTTACGATGTCGCTTTTGTGCGCAACGTGACCGACATCGACGACAAAATCCTCACAAAAGCCGCCGAAAACGGTCGCCCCTGGTGGGAATGGGTGTCCACCTACGAGCGCGAATTTACACGCGCCTACAGCACGCTGGGCGTTCTGCCACCGAGCGTCGAGCCACGCGCAACCGGGTTTGTCACCCAGATGATCGACTACATGCAAAGGCTTATCGACGCCGGCTTTGCGTATGCCGCCGACGGCTCCGTCTACTTCGACGTTGCTGCCTGGGTAGCGGCGGAAGGCTCCGACTATGGGTCCTTGTCCGGCAACCGCGTCGAGGAGATGGAACAAGGTGAAACCGACGTGGCCAGCAAGCGCGGCGCCCATGACTTCGCGCTGTGGAAAGCTGCGAAACCCGGCGAACCGAGCTGGCCCACCCCTTGGGGCGATGGCCGCCCCGGCTGGCACTTGGAATGCTCCGCGATGTCAACGTGGTACTTGGGTGCTGAGTTTGACATTCATGGTGGCGGGCTTGACCTGCAGTTCCCGCACCACGAGAACGAGCAAGCACAATCCCACGCTGCCGGCGACGGCTTTGCCCAGTATTGGATGCACAACCACTGGGTGACCATGGCGGGGGAGAAAATGTCGAAGTCGCTGGGCAACGTGCTCTCGATCGACAACATGCTCGAGGCCGTGCGCCCGGTGGAGCTGCGCTACTACCTGGGGTCCGCGCATTACCGCAGCGTGCTGGAGTATTCGTCGGCGGCGCTGCAAGAAGCTGCGGCAGGCTACCGGCGTATTGAGGATTTTGTCGCCCGCGCCGCTGCTGCTTCTGGCGGCGAGCCCGTGTCTCGCGGCGAGTGGACCCCTGCGTTCGCGGAGGCCATGAACGAGGACTTCGGCGTACCTAAGGCGCTGGCGGAGATCCACAACACCGTCCGTGCAGGCAACAAGGCGCTCGCGGACGGCGACGCGACGTTAGCCCGCAATTTCGCCGGTTCAGTCCGCGCAATGACTGCTGTGCTGGGCATCGACCCCGGCGAGTGGGCGAGTGCTGCCGACGCTTCCAGTGCTTCTGGCGCGGCGGAGGCGGCTCTGGATGTCCTCGTCCAGGTTGAACTGGAACGTCGCGCGCAGGCTCGCGCCGACAAGGACTGGGCCACCGCCGACGAAGTCCGCGACCGTCTGGCCGCCGCTGGCATCGATGTCACCGACACCGCCGATGGTGCCACGTGGGAGCTGAAGGGATAAAGAAGAATGGCTAAACCGTACGAGCGCCCCGATAAGCAAAAGAAGAACAAGAAAGGCGCCACTAAAGGCTCCGGCGGCAAGCGTCGACGTGGCCTGGCGGGCAAGGGGCCGACACCGAAGGCCGAGGACCGCGTGTACCACTCCGCCCATAAGCGGAAGTTGGAGCGCCAGCGCCGTGATCAGGGCCGCCATGAACGGGAGCAAGCGGACCTCGTGGTGGGCCGCAACCCTGTCATCGAGTGCTTGCACGCGAAGGTGCCGGCTGAGGCCCTCATCATCGCCCACGGCACCGGCCACGACGACCGCTTGAGTGAAGCCGTCCTCATGGCCAACACCCGCCAGATCCCGGTGCATGAGGTGCCGCGCCGGGACCTGGACAACATGACGGGCAACACCCTCCACCAGGGCATCGGCCTGAAGATTCAGCCGTACAAGTACGCCGACGTC
Organism: Corynebacterium tuscaniense DNF00037; assembly: GCF_000759055.1. Classification (NCBI taxonomy): domain Bacteria; kingdom Bacillati; phylum Actinomycetota; class Actinomycetes; order Mycobacteriales; family Corynebacteriaceae; genus Corynebacterium; species Corynebacterium tuscaniense. Next base: position 77,326 of record NZ_JRNG01000004.1, read on the forward strand.
TTCGACCTCATCGCTGGCGTGAATGATCGCGGCGAAACCGGCATGTTCGTCGTCCTGGACAACATCACGGACCCGCGCAATCTGGGTGCGGTGATCCGTTCGACAGCGGCGTTCGGCGGCCACGGCGTAATCATCCCGGAGCGTCGTTCAGCACAGGTCACGGGTGTTGCGTGGCGGACGTCTGCCGGCACGGCTGCCCGTCTGCCGGTTGCGCGTGCGACGAATCTCACGCGCACGATTAAGGAGTTCAAAAACAACGGCTACATGGTCGTGGGCCTTGACGCGGGCGGGGAGCACACCCTGGACACGTTCAACGGTGCGACGGACCCGGTGGTCATCGTCGTCGGTTCCGAGGGCAAGGGCATTTCCCGCTTGGTGCGTGAGAACTGCGACGTGATCATGTCTATCCCCACTGCGGATTGGGTGGAGTCTCTCAACGCGTCCGTCGCCGCGGGTGTTGTGCTCAGCGAGTTCGCGCGCCAGCGCCGCACGAGCTAGAGCTGTCGCGTGGTGGCGGGCTGTATCGTCCGCCGTGCGCCCGGGGGACTGTGCGGTCAGGGACGGGCGCGGCCCTGGATCCAAAAAGGACTCCAGAAGATGTTCTTCGGGGCAAGTCCCAGTTCTTCTTTGGCAAACCGGCGCGCTTGTTTCGCTAACGCGGATTCGCAGCAGGCGTAAACGTAACGGATGCCGTCAAACTTGCGTTCAACACGGAGTTTGCAGGTCAGGCACTGCAGTAGAGCTTCGACGTGCTCGGAGTAGCCGGAATACACGATGTCCATGCTGGCCACGCGCGGCCGCCAATCGAGGAACTCCGGCGAATGGTCGGCGGACGATTCGGACACGAGAACAACGTGTGTTTGAGCCAGCTCGGCAGGGTGGAATTCGTCGAGGAACTCGAGAATGCCCAGGATTGACGGGGCGGAGGTTGCGTCACCGACGAGCAGCTGCGGCTCCGCACGATTGAACGGGGCGTACGACGGCCGGTGCCACAGCCCGTTTGCCGCCACAATGCCCACCTTGTCGCCGGGAGTGGCGGAGAGTACCCATCGTAGGCCGGGGCCTTTCGCATCGGCGACGTTGTCTACTCCGTGAGTGACGATCTGTGTGGATAGAGTGTTGTCACGCCAGTTCAAGTGGCGGATTGTGTACCAGCGAAGATCGGGACGGGTGGCACTGGGCAGCGACGCGACATGGCCGCGGATGTTCGCCGTTGCCTGCGGAGGTATCGGCGTATAGTCCTGGCCGTGCTGTGGCATGAGCAGGCCGAAGAATTCGTCGGGTCCTGTGATGCCGAAACTGGCCAGCTCAGGGGCATAGAAAGTGATCTCCCGAACGTGTGGCGCGATTAGTTTGTTGGACACGACTTCCGCTGTGAATACTTCCGCGCCGTCGCGGGTGGGGATGGTGTTGATGTGGGGGTCTGTAAACGCCGCCGATGGTGAGATAGCCACGGTGTCACCTTTTTCCCACCGGTGCTGCGGGAATGATGAGCGGACCGCCGACGGCAGGATCTTCTTCGACCAACGCCTCAAGGTCGAAGACGCTGCGCAGTAGATCAGGTGTGATCACGTCAGCGGGGGATCCGGCGGCGTGCAGCGCGCCGTCGCGTATGACAAGGAGGTGGTCGGAGTAGCGGGCGGCGAGGTTGAGGTCGTGTAGCACCATGACCACGGTGCGGTCGAGTTGGGTGTTGAGCCGCCGCACTAGGTTGAGTACGTCGATGGAGGTGGAGAGGTCGAGGTAGGTGGTGGGTTCGTCGAGAAGCATGGTGGGCGTTTGTTGAGCGAGGACCATGGAGATCCAGACGCGTTGGCGCTGCCCGCCGGAGAGCTGGTTGATGTCACGGTCCGCCAGGTCGGTCGATTGGGTTTGGGCGAGCGCGTCTGCGACGACCTCGCGGTCTGTCGATGACCATTGGTTGAACCACGTTTGATGCGGGTGTCTGCCCCGCCCCACCAGGTCTTTGACCAGTAGTCCCTCGGGCGCTGTGGGGCTTTGAGGCAGCATGGACAACAGCGTGGCGAGCTGTTTGCGGGGCATCGCGCGCACGTCGCGGCCACCAAGAAGCACTTCGCCTGAGGACGCCACTAGTCGCCCCACCGCCTTCAACATTGTCGACTTCCCGCACCCGTTAGGCCCGATGACCGTGGTCACTTTGCCGGCAGGGATGTTTACGTCGAGTCCGTCAATGACTGTCTTCGTTCCGTATGAGACCCGTAGGTTGCGCACGGTGATGCCGTCCATTAGATCGAATTCCTCCGGTTGTTTTGAATCAGCACGTAGATGAGGAAGCTTCCGCCAAGCACTGCGGTGAGCAGGCCCACCGGAAGGGCGACGGGCAGAGCGTGGGTGGTGACCAAGTCGGACGCTGTGACGAGCAGCGCGCCGGTGAGCGCTGAAGCGGTCAGTGGCGGTGAAGAAACCGCGCACAGACGCAACGCCACCTGCGGCGCGACGAATGCGACGAACCCGATTGGTCCTGCCGCTGCCACCGCCACGGCTGCAAGAACGGCCGAGCAGGCGATGAACGTTAATTGGTTCCGGCGGGGGTTCTGCCCCAATCCGGTGGCGAAATCAGGGCCAAGCTCCATCGCTTTGAACTGGTAGCTGATCCAGGCTATGACAGGGATAAATACTCCCAGCAGGACGAAGACGGGGGTGGCGGTATGCCAGTTGGCGGCGTTGAGGGAGCCGGTAAGCCAGACAGTGGCTGCTTGGGCGTCGCGAAGATCGGCGCGGATGAGAAGGTAGCTGACGTACGCTTGGAGCAGCGCATTGATGATCACGCCGAAGAGGACCAGACGGAAGGAATCGACATTGCGCCGGAACGCAAGCAGCCAGATCACCAGCGCCGACGCCATTGCGCCGACTGCTGCCGCAGTGGAGATGCCCAGCCCACCGATCCATGACGTGACCACGCTCGCGCTTCCCGTGCCAATCACGATCACAGTGACGGCTGCAGCGGACGCGCCCATCGTGATGCCGAGGATATCGGGACTAGCCAGCGGGTTCCGCGTGACAGACTGCATCAGCGCACCAGATAGCCCCAGTGTGGCGCCCACGCCGACGGCTGTTGCAGCGCGTGGCATACGCCATTTGAGCACCACGAGTTTCTCTGTCGTCTCACCCCCGCCCAGCAGAACGTTCCAAACGGCGCCAAGTGGCAGGTTGTAATCGCCCACAGCGAGCTTGAGGGCGAAGAGCACAAGCACAGTCAGCGCCAGCAGCACTGTGGCTAGGAAAACTCGCGGCCGCCACGCCGCGCTCATCTGTCCCACGCTAATCGACGCCCTAGTTTCCCTCCTCACAGCGCCATCACCTTATTCCTGTACATCATCCATATGAAAAATGGTGCGCCCACAAACGCCAGCACGATGCCCACTTGCACTTCCGCTGGGCGGGCGATGAGGCGTCCGGCGATATCGGCGTACAGCAAAAAGTTCGCCCCAATGACACTGGAGAGGGGGAGGATCCAGCGGTAGTCCGGACCGCAGATTGTGCGGCTGATGTGCGGAACAACCAGGGCGAGGAAGCCGATTGGGCCTGCCGCTGCTGTTGCGGAGCCGGCTAGTAGAGCGATGATCGCCATCCCGGCCACCCGGTGTCGTTGCACATTTACGCCTAGTGAGCTGGCTACGTCTTCGCCCAGCGTCAACAGGTTCAGCCCTGGGGCCGAAGCGAATGCCGCCACCACCCCGAAGCCGATGAACGGCAGCACACCCCAGAAGACGTCGAGGCTGCGGCCTGCCACGGAGCCTACGTTCCAGAAACGCATTTGGTCGAGGGAGTTGGCGTCGATAAGCACAAAGGCGGAGGTGGCTGCCCCCATCACCGCCGACAACGCAGCCCCGCCAAGTACCAGATTCAACGGGTTGACATGGCCGTTTCCCGCAGCGGCGAGCGCGAAAACCGCTACCGTGGCTAGCCCCGCCCCGATGAACGCCACGACCGCTGACCCGGTCACGCTTGTTACCCCGAGGAACGTGAATGACACCACCGCCAGCGCCGCCCCCGCAGACACTCCCAAAATTCCCGGATCTGCCAACGGGTTGCGCGTGTGCCCCTGAATCAACGCGCCCGCTACCCCAAGGGCCGCTCCCACGAGGATTGCCAACAGCGTGCGCGGGAACCGCAGCGCCGCAACAGTGAGTTCGTCCTGTGAAATCGTGTCCATGTTGCGGTGGAGGTCACGGATGTGGGTGAGTGCGTGCCAGACGTCGACAAGCGCGATGCTGCGCGCGCCAACCGCAAGACTGAGCATGAACCCTACTGCGAGCAATGCGAAAAGTACTGCTAGTGCACTGCTTTTGCCCGTCAGGCTGAAACCGGCGCGCACCGTGTGGGGTGGCAGGTCCGCCTGCGTCGCAGTTTTCATGACAGGCAGTCTAGACTACCTAGCACCAGTTAGGGTAGCCTGGCCTATCGAAATATTTATGGATGAAAGGATTGACCATGAAACGTCTCGCCAGCCTTTTCCTAGCCTGTGCAACTGCGGTGGCACTCACCGCATGCTCTGGCACCGCGAATGACGCGAACGACGCCAGCTCCGCAAGCGGCGCGCCCGCAGGCGACTTCCAGCCCGTGTCCATCAAACACGCGCTCGGCACCGCAGAAATCAAGGAGAAGCCCGAACGCATCGTTACCATCGGCCAAGGCTCCGCCGAAATCGCCATCGCGATGGGCCACACCCCCGTTGCCATCCAGTCCTACGCCTGGGGGTCCGACGAGTCCGGCTACCTGCCCTGGATCAAAGAAGCCGTCGAAGAACGCGGCGATGAGCTGCCCAAACAATTCGAAGGCGATGACGCGCTTAGCGCAGAGGAAATCCTCGGATACAAACCCGACGTGATCCTCGCGCCTTGGTCAGGCATCACGCAGGAGCAGTACGACCAGCTGTCCGAAATTGCCCCAACCATCGCCTACGAGAAAGAGCCGTGGACGATCACCTGGGAAGAGCAAGTTGACGTGATTGCTAAGGCACTTGGTGAACCTGACAAGGCCCAAGCCGTCAAAGACGATGTCAAAGCTGCCTTCGAGGAACAGTCCGAAGAAAACTACGGCAACTACACCTTCAGTTATATCTATAACGACGGCCCCCAGAACTTGGGTATTTTCCTTCCCAATGAGCAGCGCGTCGCGTTCTTGTCCAACCTGGGCCTTAAAGTCGACGACGTGTACAAGCAGTTCCCGGAAGTTCCCGGCACCGACTCCGCTGAACTGTCCAAAGAGAACGCGGACGCACTAAACAGCTCTGATCTCATATTCACGTTCTACTCTGATGAAGCTAACCGTGATGAGATGCACAAGGACCCTGTCTACTCTCGCATCAAGGCCATCGAGAAAGGTGCCGAGGTCGCAGCGACGGATCAGTCGCTGGTCACCGCGTCGTCGATCATCAACCCGCTAACCGTGCGGTGGGCTGCGCCGCGATTCAAGGAGCTTATCGACGCCGCCATCACCAACGCCAACAAATAATCCCGGCCGCTAGTCGCACTGGCTCGACTTGAGCTATTTATCTAGAGCCCGAAGAACTCCGCCACCAGCTCGGCCCCCACGACTTTGTTCGTGCCGGGGCCGAGCTTTTTGTCCATCTCTTTCGGGTTGGGCACCAGGTGACCCATGCCCTCGATCGTCCACAGCTCGACCGGATTTTTCGCTTCTCGACGTTCACCCCACCTATCCACCCACACCCCCTCTACCACTTCTGTGGTGGTGTAATCGCCAGAATCGAGCCCGTTGAGCTGCGCGAAGAAGCGAGCGGAGTCTAGTGCGGAGCGCGCCACTCCACGGTTGGCGTTGCCGATGCCGGAGACGCCACCTTCATAGGGCACGAGAGGGTCCGCTGTCCCTTGAACGGAGAGGACGGGGACGGGCGCCCAATCCTCGAAGTGCGCGGCGAGTTCCGGCAGCACGTTATCAGCCGCCGGCCACGGCGATCCGAAACATGCGATGCCATCCAGGAAACCGGGCGCCTCCAACCCCAGTCGTTGCAGCATCTGGCCACCGTTGGAGAAGCCACAGCCGATGATCCGGCCAAAGCCTGTGCCAATGTCTGAGCCAAACTCTGCGGTGAGGTGGGAGGGGAGGGAGGTGAGGAAGGAGGTATCGTCGATAAGCGATTTGCGCGCTGCCTCGTTGAAGCCGACTCGATGGTCGTTGAAATGCCTGTCCACGCCGTCCGGGTACACGACGACGCAGCCCCGCGCGGTCAACGCGTCGAATGTGTTGGCTGTGAAGCGTCGTGCGACGGAGCCGGACTGCAATGAGCCGTGGAGGAACAACACCAGATCCGCACTCGGTGACACCTCCTCCGGCAGGACACATGTGACGCGGCGTTCGCGGCCGTCGTGGGGCAATATGAGGCGCTGGACAATCACGTCCTACACACTAGCGTTACAGTGGCCACATGAGTCAGAAGAAGGGCACTCTCGCCTCCATCGCCGCTGAGCTGGGTGTTTCGCGTACGACGGTGTCGAATGCCTACAACCGCCCAGAGCAGCTGTCCCCGGAGCTGCGCGAGAAGATCTTCGCGGTGGCCCGCGCACGCGGCTACACAGGGCCGGACCCGATGGCCCGCAGTTTGCGCACGCGCCGGGTGGGGGCGATTGGGGTGATTCTGACGGAGCATGTGTCGTATGCGTTTGAGGATCAAGCATCGATAGATTTTCTGGCCGGGCTCGGGGAGAGCTCCGCTGGCGCCAACACCGCGCTGACCCTCATCCCATTGGGGCCGGCCGATACAGGGGAGATAAGCCCACTTATTGCTGGCGCGCTTGTGGACGGGTTTGTGGTCTACTCCGTGCCACACGGTGAGCCGCACCTTGACGCGGTACATGCGCGTGGGCTGCCCGTGGTGGTGTGCGATCAGCCGTACCCGGAAGGTGACGTCGCTTTCGTGGGCATTGATGACCATGAGGCGATCAAGCCGGCTGCGCGAGCTCTCGTGGAGGCGGGGCACCGGCGGATCGGCATTGTGGGTAAGCGCTTGTTCAAGGACGTGGCGCGCGAAGGCACCGTGCCTAAAGCAGAGGTCGAAGCGGCAGACATGCACGTGCAGCGTGCCCGAGTGCTGGGTGCGCTCGACGTGTTCACGGAGGCCGGCATCACCAATGTGCCTGTGGTTACGCGTCACTTCAATGATTACGGGTCCGCGATGGATGCCGCGCGTGAGCTGTTCGCGCAGGCCCCGGACCTGACCGGGGTGCTGTGTACGACGGATTCGATGGCGCTCGGTGTGCTGGAATACTGCCTCGAACATGGCTTGGATGTGCCGGGGGATATCTCCGTCACGGGCTTCGACGGCGTGGAGTGGGCGCTCGCACGTGGTCTGAGCACGGTGATTCAGCCCAACAAGCACAAGGGTGCGACAGTGGGGAAGGTGCTCTCGGAGCTCGTTGAAAGTTCGCTTATCGACGAATCCCCCCACCTTCCCCGCCTCACCCTTCCCACCCGTTTCAGTCCTGGGCAGACCGTCGGGCCACCGCGAGATTGAGAAGAAACTGCGCCATCTCTTCCACGGAGCCGAGGCGATGCTGCGCGCAGGTCTCGGCTGAGCCGGTGCTGCCGGTTGCTGCGCTGACTTTGATTCCCACATCGCCCCGCGCCGGGTCGAGCACAGCGAGAGCGGTTTCATCGGTGACGTCATCACCCGCGAACAAAGTGGCATCGAAGCGTGTTTTCTCAGCGGCTAACCACGTTCCCTTCGTTGTGGTTACGGCTGAAAACTCCACGACGTTGTGACCCGGCATCGGCGGAATGCGTGAGGTGAGTGCGAGGGCGTCACGCAGCATTGCGGCCCTGAGCGTGACATCCTTCACTTTGGCTACGTGCAGCACGCGCTGGTAGGGCTTTTCTTCCACGAAGGACGGCGCCACCGCGATCCGTTTCAGCTCGGCGCCAATGCGGTCCAATTCAGCCTGCTCATCAGCGCTCAAGGTCGGCCCGCCGTGGGTTGGTTCCGCACCATGGGAGCCCACGAGGATCACCGGCTCCCGTAGCGGGCATACCTGCCGCAAGCCCTCCAAGTGGCGCCCGGATAACACGGCAACAGTGGTTCCCGAAAGTCCCGCAAGTTCCTCCAGGGCAGTGATCGCCCCAGGATGCGGCTGAACCGCATATGCGTCAGGCCCAAGCTCGCAGATTGTGCCATCAAAATCAACGCAGACCAGGAGGTTCTCTACCTGCGCCAGCGAAGAAAGTAGCTTGCTCATCACAGCGCCTGTCACTGTGCCACGAGCCTTAACGCGGGCTTATCCACCGCATCCGTCCGCTTGGTCATCACTAGCTCCTTGGGTGAGTCCTCGCCGTAGCTGCGGATGTCGAACTCGGAGCCCTCGGTCAACAGGGAGGTCAGGTGGGTGTGGAGGAGGCGGGTGCCGCCTTGGCAGACGTCGATAAGCGGGCCCTCCTTGACTTCCACCAACCGGACAAAATCACTGGAGACCTCAGCCCGCGCCTGCAGTGGGGCGCACCCTGTCTGAACGGCGAGCGAGGACGGGCCGAACGCGAGCAGCGCGCGCCCCGCTGCATCCGGCATCACACCACTGGGGGTTGCGGGGTCTACGTACACAGCGACGACTTCCCACGTCGTGTCCTCCAGTTCCCCCGGCTGCGGAGCGCACGCAGCGAGCAGAAGGCAAGAGATCAAAGCCAACACGCGCTTCATCGACGGTCCCTCCTTACAGAGGTGAGCTCGCTCAAAAATGCTTCCGCCCAACGCGACACATCATGCTCGCGCACGCGCGCATTCATGTGCAGCATCGCATCGCGCGCGGCGGGGGAGCCCTGCGCCTCGATGGCGGCGACGATGGAGTTCTTCACCGACTCCACATCAAACGGATTGCACAGGTGCGCCCGGTCCAACTCCACCGCAGCGCCTGCGAACTCCGACAAGACCAGCGCCCCGGAACCATCCGGGTGGCACGCGACGTATTCCTTGGCCACCAGGTTCATGCCGTCCTTAAATGGCGTGACCAGCATGATGTCGGCGGCGGAATAGTAACTGCGGAGCTGGGACTTTGACACCGCATGGTGCTCGTAGTGCACCACCGGGTGGCCCAGCTTGCCGTAGCGGCCGTTGATCCGACCGACCGCTTCCTCCACGCCGGCACGGGTAGCCTTATAGCTATCGATGCGCTCCCGCGACGGCGTAGCCACCTGAATCAGCGCCGCCGATTCCAGCCGGCCTTCCTTCAAGAGCTCCTCAAACGCGGTCAGGCGCTGCAGGATGCCCTTGGTGTAGTCAAGACGGTCCACCCCGAGCATGAGCGTGTCTGGGTTAGACACCAATCCGCGGACTTGCGCAATGGCGGCGTCGTCGGCTTTGTTGAATTCGCCAGCGTCAATCGAGATAGGAAAGGTCCCCGTCCGCGGTGTAGTCACATCCGGGTCGCTGGCGGCAAGATCCAGGAAGTTTGTTTCATCTCGGCGCCGCTGGAAGCCGATCAGGTCCGCTGCCTCTAGCCCGCGCAGCACATGCTTGCGCCACGGCAACTGGCGGAACAGATCCGGATGGGGGAAAGGAATATGCAGGAAAAACCCGATGGTCACATCTGGGCGCAGCTCCCGCAACATCCCGGGCACCAGCTGCAGTTGGTAATCCTGCACCCACACCGTTGCACCTTCCGCTGCGGCGTCGGCGGCGGCGCGCGCAAACTTCTCATTCACCGCGCGGTAACGCTGCCACCACTGACGGTGGTACTGCGGCGTGACAATGAGGTCGTGGTACAGCGGCCACAGCGTGGAGTTGGAAAACCCCTCGTAGAAGTCCTCGAAGTCATCCGCGTCGAGTTTGACGGGTTGGAGCCGGATGCCGTCGTGGGTAAAAGGCGGGAACGTCGCATCGGGCTCGCCGGGCCAGCCGACCCAGCAGCCACTGTTGCGCTTCAACACGGGGGCAAGCGCCCCCACGAGCCCACCGGGGGATGCCACCCATTGTCCGTCAACCCGGTCAACTGGCAGGCGGTTAGCTATGACAACGAATGCGTTGTCCCCGCTCATGATTCGTCCTCGAACTTTCTAGCTGCTCGTGGATTTCTTAGCGGTTTTCTTGGTGGATTTCTTGGCTGTTTTCTTAGCCGTCTTCTTGGCAGCTTTCTTTGCGGCCTTCTTCACCGTTTTCTTGGCTGTCTTCTTCGCAGTATTCTTGGCTGACTTTTTGGCCGTTTTCTTGGCAGCCTTCTTCGTCGCCTTCTTTGCCGGCTCGCTTGCGGCCTCTGCGCCGGCTAGGTCCTCTTCGTACTGCTTGTACACCAAACCTTCCGGTTCGACGCCAAGCATGCACATCAAGGTCACCCCGTCCGTCAGGTCCTCGGCGTAGGTGGCCACCACACTGCGTGCGCCCGCGGCGGTTTGTTCCTCGACCGCATGGACGGCGTCCGGGTTCGGGCGGCTGTCAGTGATCTTGGGTGGCACGGTTACCTCCATCGGTGTCGGGTTGATTGCTTATCCACGAGCCCTTCTCGGCCCATTCATTCTACGCTACTGCCCAGCCGGCGGGATGTTTGGACGCTTAGGCTGCTTGGGGGGTTTGGGCTGGTGTTTTTTGGAGGGGTGGCCTGTGAGGCGTCGAGAAGCGGCTTGCTCGGCGCGTCTGATCTGCTGGAACGTGATGCGGCCTGCAGCGCGGAAAGCGTTGTAGGGGTTGAAAAGTTCGGGGCGACGGATGCGGCGGGTGATCCATTCGCCGAGGACGACCCCGCCGGCAAGGGCCATGCAGGTACCGATGGCAAGGAAAAGATTGTTCAGGCCTAATACGGTTTGCTCGTTGAGCAAGGCGTACATGCTGCGGTAGACGCCGGAGCCGGGGAGAAACGGGGTGACGCCGGCGACGGCGGTGATGAGTGGCGCGATGAGGAAGCGGCGGGCCAGCAAACCACCGGCGAGGCCGACCATGATGGCGCACAGTGATACGGCGAAGAGGCGCCCAGCACCGAAGGGGATGAGTACGGCGTAGTAGGTGAAACCGCCCACCAGCGCGGTGACGGCGGACACGATGATTGCACGGATCTCCGCGTAGGCGGCGAGCGCAAAACCGGCGGCGGCGATCGCACCACCGATGATGCGTACGGCGGCGGAGCTGTAGGTCGGTGTGGGTGGTTGTGTCTCAATCGGCGGAAGTCCTGCGCCCATGAGATCGGCGACTTGGATGCCGCCTGCCACACCAGCGACGATTGCGCCGGTGAACAGGATGGCTTGGAAGAAGCGACCGCTGGCGGTGACGGGGGAGCCGGTGACCCCGTCTTGGAGTGATTGCACGAGTGTTAGGCCGGCGAGTAGCACGACGATGCCGGTTGCGATGACTTGGCTTGGCACGATCGTCGTTCCTGCGCGGGCGGCCAATGTGTAGAAGATTGCTGCTGGCACAGTGGCGAGAAAGCCGCCGACGACGCAGTGGTAGAAGTACGGTAGTTCGTTTTTGCCTAGCCACAGGTTGATGGAGGTGATGAGTGCTGCGGTGATGGCGCCGAGGGCGGACATGGAAAGGTCCCCTCCGAGCAGGATGGCCACGGCGGCACCGAGCATGGTCCAGCCGGCGATGGAGACCCACCAGGGGTAGGGGGGTTTGGCGTTGTAGATGTCGTCGAGGATTTTTTCGGCCATTTCCGGCGGGGTTGCGCCGGCGCGGATGGAGCGGATGAGCCGGTCGACTTCCTGCAGTTTGGTGTAGTTCTCGGTCATATCGGCGACGACGCGGAACACCCCGACGGGTTGTTTGCGAGTGGTCCCGATGATGGAGTTCACGGTGATGGTGTTCAGCGTGATGTCTACGTGGCAGTAGTGCAGGCCGTAGGAAGAAGTGACGGCGTGTATTTGCGCTTTGGCATCAGAGCTGGTGGTGCCGTTGGCGATGAGGATTTCTCCGACTCGCGCCCCGATGGTCATCACCGCGGCAACTTGCGCGGGGTCTGTCAGGTCAACCGGTGCCAGGACGGACGGCGGCGGAGACGTGCGCGCCTGGTCGATCGTTGCTACAGGGCCGGACGAGCGCAGTGCGTCCCGTAAATTCTTCATCACCGTTGCCACATCGGACACAGTATCTTGTTGGGTGACCGGCGCATACTCATTCCCCCCTATATCTTTTGTGGCTTGGGGTGGGCTGCTTGTATGATGACGGGTCAGTGCCTTCGGGCGCGGGTGCTGGAGTGGCGCAATCGGTAGCGCAACGGTCTTGTAAACCGTAGGTTGCGAGTTCAAGTCTCGTCTCCAGCTCATTTTTTCGCTTATCGACGATAAACCCCTTACCCCCACCCAGCCGACATACAGGAAACGTTCAGGCTGGGGTTGTTTACTGATGCGAGCTACATGCGTTCTTATGAAACCTAGAGAAAGCGAACCCAGAAAACATCATGGCTGAGACCACAACCCCGCAGAATGTGAAAGTTCTTGTTGTTGATGATGAGCCGAATATCGTTGACCTGTTGACTGTGTCGTTGAAGTTTCAGGGCTTTGACGTTGTCACGGCTGATTCGGGTCAGGAGGCGCTGAAGCTGGCTCATGAGCACGAGCCGGACGCGTACATCCTGGATGTGATGATGCCGGGGATGGATGGCTTTGAGTTGCTGTCCAAGCTGCGCGCGGAGGGGTTGGATGCCCCGGCCCTCTTCCTCACTGCTAAGGATGCGGTGGAGGATCGTATCCATGGCCTGACCATTGGTGCGGATGATTATGTGACCAAGCCGTTCTCCCTCGAAGAGGTGATTACTCGTCTGCGCGTGATTCTGCGCCGCGGCAATGTCACCGATGAGGAGTCGAAGGACGCCACGATCCGTTACGCAGACCTCACCTTGAACGACGAGACGCATGAGGTGACTAAGGCAGGTCAGATCGTTGAACTGTCGCCCACTGAGTTCAACCTTCTGCGCTACTTGATGCTCAATGCTGAGGTGGTGCTGTCCAAGGCGAAGATCCTGGACAACGTGTGGCACTACGATTTCGGTGGGGATGGAAACGTGGTGGAGTCTTATATTTCTTACCTGCGCCGCAAGGTGGACCAGGAAGAGCCAAACCTTATTCAGACGGTGCGCGGCGTTGGCTATGTTCTGCGTACTCCGCGCCAGTAAGGGCTAGACTCCATCTCTCATGGGGTCCCCCACGAAACTCTTCACAGGCCGGCCGGCTACTTTTCTGCGTCTTGCCACCGGCTGGGTTTCTCGAATTCGGCTGGCTACGCGCTTGCTGGTCATCTTGATGGTGGTGGCTGGCCTCGGTCTCATTGGCATGTCCACGGCCGTGTGGGGGCTGACGCATAAGCAGATTTATGAGCGCGTGGACGCAGACCTCAAACGCAGTCTTGATTCGTGGGCGTTGAATCCTGATACCCGCTCCATGAACACATCCTTACCGAGTGAGTACATGCTCATCTCCTTCGTGGAGGGAGAGCTTCGGGCGATTAATGCCTCTGGGGACATCCCTAATTTGAGTGGGCTGACCTATGACCGTCAGCCCCACACCGTCGCCTCTCTTCCCTCGAGCGACACCGGGGAAGAGAAACAGTTCCGGGTGATCGCAGTGCAGGCTGTGGATGGCACGGTCACCATCGTGGCTAAGAGGCTGGATGATGAGGTGCGACTGTTGGATGGGCTGGGGGTGGTGTTGGCGTCGATAAGCATTCTTGTGCTTGCGATGATGGGCGCGGCGGGCACATTCTTCGTGCGGCGCGCTCTGCTGCCTATCAAAGATCTGGAAAATACCGCGATGGCAATTGCGGACGGCGCGACAGATTGCCGCGCACCGAACTGGCCACGAAGCACCGAGGTGGGGCAGCTGTCTTACGCCATGAACACTATGATTGAGCAGCTGCAAGAAACACTCGAAAAGTCACAGGAGAAAGAGGAGCAAATGCGCCGCTTTGTCGGCGACGCCTCGCACGAGCTGCGCACTCCGCTGACCAGCATCCGCGGCTACACGGAGCTGTACCGCGCCGGGGCGACCGAAGACGCGGACATGGTGTTAAGCAAAATTGACGAAGAATCCGGCCGCATGAAACTGCTGGTGGAGGACCTGTTGGCGCTCACTCGTGCGGACGGCTCACGCCTGAACATGCGCAGCGTGGACATGCTGGAACTCGTGCTTTCCGTCGCTAGTTCCGCGCGTGCGGCATTCCCGGATCGCTCGCTGCACGTCAACAACGTTGCCGACGACATTCCCATGGTTTCCGGCGACCCCGACCGCCTCCATCAGGTGCTGCTCAACCTGATTTCGAACGGCTTCAAACATGCCGGCCCCGACGCGGAGGTCACCGTCACGGTGCGCGAATATCTCGACCGCGTCTACATCGACGTGGAAGACAACGGCGTGGGCATGTCGCCGGAGGACGCCGCCCACATCTTTGAGCGCTTTTACCGCGCCGACACCTCCCGCAATCGCTCTAAAGGCGGCGGTTCCGGGCTGGGTTTGGCCATTACAAAGTCACTCGTCGAGCAGCATGACGGCGCGATCACCGTGGCTAGCGAACTTGGTAAAGGCACGAAATTCACCGTCAGCTTGCCCAAAGCCTAGTTGCTTATCGGCGCCCGTCTTCTCCGGTTCCTAACCTCTCCCTCAGTTTTCCCGCGGCGAGGTCCATCTCGGCGGGATCGGTGTCGTCAGGGCGCATGACGCTGGCCAGGTTGTAGCCCGACATGTCATCGGCGGGGAAGACGTGGATGTGGGCGTGTGGCACCTCAAAACCGGCGATGAGGTAGCCGGCGCGCTCGGACCCAAACGCGTCGATGATAGCTCGGCCGATCTCCTGCGCGACCTCGTTGGCGTGCAGCCAGACCTGCGGGTCAAGGTCGGTCCACTTGTCTACTTCCGCAACAGGAATGACCAGGGTGTGGCCGTAGGCGATGGGCTCAATGGTTAAAAAAGCGGCGACGGTCTCATCGCGGTAGACGAAGCGACCGGGGATCTCACCGTTCAGAATCTTTGTAAAAACTGTGCTCATGCCTGCCCAGGGTAGCGATACAATCGCAAGCATGCGCATCCTTGTCATCGGTTCGGGCGGCCGCGAACACGCCCTGCTTACTGCACTGTCCCGTACGTCCTCTGGCGAGCATGACCTTCATGTCGCACCTGGGAATGCAGGTATGCGCGCCACGCGGCACGATGTGGCTGTCGATGACCCGGCGGCCGTGACCGCCCTGGCCCGCGAGATTGCCGCGGACCTGGTGGTCATCGGCCCGGAGCAACCACTGGTGTCTGGCGTGGCTGACGCGCTGCGTGAGGCGGGGATCCCGGTCTTCGGCCCGTCGCAGGAGGCGGCGAAGTTGGAGGGCTCCAAGACGTTTGCCAAGGAAGTTATGGCCACCGCCGGTGTGCGTACCGCGCGCGCGAAGCAGGTGACCGAACCGGACATGGTGAAGGTGGAGCTGCGCGAGTTTGGGCCGACCTTCATTGTGAAAGATGACGGCTTAGCCGGTGGCAAGGGTGTCGTGGTCACCGATGATGTGCGTGAGGCAGTGGCGCACGCGAAGGCTGTCATTGAGGGTGGCAACCCGGCGCTGCTCGAGACTTTTTTGGGTGGCCCGGAGGTCTCGCTGTTTTGCCTTGTCGACGGTGAAACCGTCGTCCCCCTCCTTCCCGCCCAAGACCACAAGCGTGCCTACGACGGCGACGAAGGCCCCAACACCGGTGGCATGGGTGCCTACACTCCGCTGCCGTGGCTGCCGGAAGATGGTGTGCAGCGCATCGTCGATGAGGTAGTTGTGCCGGTAGCACACGAGATGGTTCGCCGAGGCATCCCGTACTCCGGGTTGTTGTACGCCGGATTGGCGTGGGGCGATGAAGGGCCGGCGGTGATTGAGTTCAACGCCCGTTTCGGCGACCCGGAAACGCAGGCGGTGCTGGCACTGCTGGAGTCTTCTTTGGCAGATGCGCTTTATGCCACTGCAACAGGTACTTTGGCGGACCTGCCGCCGCTGAAGTGGAAGGACGGCTATGCCGCCACGGTTGTGCTGGCAGCAGAGGGCTATCCGGCCAACCCGCGCAAGGGAGCAGAAATTACGGGTGAGGGGTTGGACGATTCGCGCATGGTTCTTCATGCTGGCACCGCTAAGGGCGAGAACGGCGGCTACGTCGCTGCTGGTGGGCGCGTACTCAACGTGGTGGGCACCGGTGCAACCTTGGAGGAGGCCACGAAGGTGGCGTATGACGTGATTGAGAAGATCCAGCTCGACGGCTCTTTCTACCGCAAAGACATCGCACGCCCCGCGATTGACGGGGAGATCACGGTAGGCCCCTCCCGCTAGGACTCATGCGATAATGGGCCGCGTGAGTAACGCGAAGCCCAATAATGCCAACGTCCTGTCCAACCGCTACGCCTCGCCGGAGATGGCGCGGCTGTGGAGCGCCGAGCACAAGATCGTGCTCGAGCGCCAACTGTGGATCGCCGTGATGCGCGCGCAGCGTGACCTCGGCGTGGACATCCCCGACGAAGCAATTGCGGCATATGAGGCTGTGGTGGACCAGGTGGATCTTGGCTCCATCGCTGACCGTGAGCGTGTGACGCGCCACGACGTGAAGGCGCGCATTGAGGAATTCAATGCGCTGGCAGGCCACGAGCACATCCACAAGGGCATGACCAGCCGCGACTTGACGGAGAATGTGGAGCAGCTGCAGATCTACCGTTCGCTGGAGCTCGTGCGTGGTCGCGCTGTGGCGGTGCTCAACGCGGTGGGTAACCGTGCGGCGGAGTACCGTTCGTTGGTCATGGCTGGCCGTTCCCATAACGTGGCGGCGCAGGCCACCACGCTGGGGAAGCGCTTTGCGTCCGCTGCTGATGAGATGCTGGTGGCGCTCGACCGCGTGGAGGATCTGTTGAGCCGTTACCCGCTGCGCGGTATCAAGGGGCCGATGGGCACTGCGCAGGACATGCTGGACCTCGTCGATGCCGATGAGGCGAAGCTGAACCAGCTGGAGCGAGCTATCGCGCAGCATCTCGGGTTTGAGCGCATTTTCGATTCGGTGGGCCAGATCTATCCGCGTTCGCTCGACTTTGACGCAATTTCTGCCCTGGTGCAGCTTGGTGCCGGTCCGTCGAGCTTGGCCACCACGATCCGTCTCATGGCGGGCAACGAGACCGTGACGGAAGGCTTCAAGGAAGGCCAGGTCGGCTCCAGTGCCATGCCGCACAAGATGAATGCGCGTTCCTGCGAGCGCGTTAGTGGTTTCCAGGTGATTCTGCGCGGCTACCTCACGATGGTGGGCGACCTTGCTGGTCAGCAGTGGAATGAAGGCGACGTGTTCTGCTCTGTCGTGCGCCGTGTGGCGTTGCCAGATGCGTTCTTTGCTATCGACGGCATGATGGAGACTTTCCTCACCGTCCTGGCTGAGTTCGGTGCATTCCCCGCGATGATCACGCGTGAGCTGGACCGCTACCTGCCGTTCCTGGCCACCACGCGCATCCTTATGGCCAGCGTCCGCGCAGGTGTCGGCCGTGAGACCGCGCATGAGGTGATCAAGGAGCACGCGGTAGCCATGGCACTGGACATGCGCGAAAACGGTGCGGAGCAGAACCTAGTGGAGCGCCTCGCCGCGGATGATCGCCTGCCGCTCAATCAAGAGCAGCTAGAGGAGGCACTGGCGGACCGTCACGCTTTCATTGGTGCCGCAGAATCCCAGGTAGATAATGTCTTGGCGCGGATTCAGCAGTGGGCGAATAAGTACCCGGAAGCGGTTGCTTACACTCCTGGAGAGATCTTGTAGCTAAAGGCGTAACATCGCACGCATGCGTCCAGAGCTTTCTGACTATGAACATCTTTCCGCGGGCAAGGTCCGCGAGATCTATGAGATCGACGATGACACCCTTTTGATGGTGGCCACTGACCGGATTTCCGCGTTCGATTTTGCGCTCGAGCCGGAGATTCCGGACAAGGGCAAGATTCTCACCTACACCAGCGATTTCTTCTTTTCGCTTCTCAGCGGTGTGCCCAATCATCTTGCAGGCCCCCTCGATGACGAGAGGATCCCTGAGGAAGTCCTCGGCCGTGCCTTTGTGGTGAAGCGCCTGCAGATGATCCCCTTTGAGTGCGTCGCGCGTGGTTACCTGACAGGTTCGGGCAAGAAGGAGTATGATGCCAGCGGTTCCGTCTGTGGCGTCCCACTACCGGAGGGGCTCAAGGAGGCCTCGAAGCTGCCGGAGCCGATCTTCACGCCAGCCACCAAGGCGGAGCAGGGGGATCATGATGAGAATGTGCGGTTTGAGTACGTCGTGAAGCATGTGGGCAGCGAGCTCGCAGAGAAACTGCGCGAGGCCACGCTGGACATTTACACGCGCGCCGCGGAGTACACCGAGTCGCGCGGGATCATTCTTGCGGACACGAAATTCGAGTTCGGCCTGGACACAGACGGCACGCTCGTGCTTGCCGACGAAGTCTTGACCCCCGACTCCTCCCGCTACTGGCCCGCCGATTCGTATGAGGAGGGGCAGGTTCAGCCCAGCTTTGACAAGCAGTACGTACGCAACTGGTTGACCGGCCCGAAGTCCGGCTGGGACCCCGCAGAGGGCACGCCGCCGCCCGAGCTACCGGGCTCAGTGGTGGAGGCCACACGCGACCGCTACATCGAGGCGTACGAGCGCCTGTCGGGCCGCAAGTTCGTGTGATCTAGCGGGGGCTAGACTCGGTGGGCATGACTGACACGCCCACCCCACCTTCCGCACCGAAACACCCGATCACGCGCTCCTTCCATGGTCGTGACTTCGTGGATGATTATGAGTGGCTGCGCGACAAGGAATCGCCGGAAACCCTCGCCTACCTGGAGGCGGAGAACGCCTACACAAAACAGTGCACCGCGCACCTCGATGGCCTGACGGAACAGATCTATACCGAGATCAAGGCCCGCGTAAAAGAGACGGACATGTCTGTCCCGGTGCGCCAGGGCGATTGGTGGTACTACAGCCGCACCGAGGAAGGGAAGAACTACGGTATCAGCTGCCGCGTTCCTGTCGCTGAGGGTGGGGATCCGTGGATGCCGCCCACCCTGCCTGAGGATGGTTCGGGCCTGCCGGGGGAGCAGATCCTCTTGGACCTCAATGAGCTGGCGGAGGGGCATGACTTCTTCGCCGTCGGCGCGTCTAGCGTGAGCACATCCGGGCGTTACCTCGCCTTTTCGACGGACACCGCCGGCGACGAACGCTTTGACCTAAAGATCAAGGATCTGGAGACCGGCGAGCTGCTGCCTGACACCATTCCCGGCATTTTCTACGGCGCGACGTGGGCAGGGGAGAACTATCTGTTCTACATCCGCGTCGACGAGGCGTGGCGCCCGCACCAGATCTGGCGCCATAAGGTCGGTACCCCAGCCAGCGAGGATGTGCTGGTGTACGAGGAGGCAGACGAGAAATTCGGCGTCGGCATCGCTGCGGATCGCTCCGAGTCCTACCTGCTCATCCTGTCTTCGTCTTCGCTGACCACCGAGTACCGCGTCTTGCCTCTGAGCGACCCTGAAGGCGACTTCGAGGTTCTTTGGCCGCGCGAATCGGGTGTGGAGTACCACGTCGACTACGCCGCTGTTGCCGGGGAGGAGTACTGGATTGTCACCCACAATGCGTGTGGGGTGAACTCGGGGGTGGGCACGACGCGCGTAGGCAATCTTGTGTCGCTGTGCGAGCTGCGCGAGCTCATCCCGCACAGCGATGAGGTGCGCATTGAGGGCGTGGACACCTACCGTGATTTCGCCTTCGTTGCTTATCGGCGTGGCGGTATCGGCCGCCTCGCCGTCGCCGATCTGCGCCACGGCTTCGGTGAGTTCCGCGAGCTGGACTTCGACGAGGAGCTCTACACCGCCTCTTTGGGCGGCAATCCCGAGTGGGACGCACCTGTTGTGTGCGTGGTCTACACGTCCTTTACGCAGCCCGTGCAGGTGCTGAATTACCGCGTGGACACCGGTGAGTTCACGCTGCTCAAAGAGCAAGAAGTGCGCGGCGGCTACAACCCGGGGGACTATGTGGCCACCCGCATGTGGGCGACTGCGGCCGACGGCACGCGCGTGCCCATGTCGGTGGTGCGCCGCGCGGACCTGGACATGACCCAGCCCAACCCGACGCTGCTGTACGGCTACGGTTCCTATGAAGCATCGACGGATCCAGGCTTCTCCGTCGCGCGGTTGTCCCTGCTTGATCGCGGCATGGTGTGGGTCTGCGCGCACGTTCGCGGTGGCGGTGAGATGGGCCGCCTGTGGTACGACAACGGCAAGATGCTGGCGAAGAAGAACACGTTCACAGACTTCGTGGCCTGCGCAGATTCGCTTATCCGCGAGGGCCTCACCACCCCCTCCATGCTCGTCGCCGAAGGTGGCTCCGCCGGTGGCTTGCTCATGGGGGCAGTGGCGAACCTGGCGCCGGAGAAATTCGCCGGCATCCAGGCGATCGTGCCGTTCGTGGACCCGCTGACGTCGATTCTGAAGCCGGAACTGCCACTGACCGTCGGGGAGTGGGAAGAATGGGGCGACCCGTACCACGACCCCGAAGTCTACGACTACATGGCGGGCTATGCGCCGTACGAGAACGTGGAGGCGAAGAACTACCCGAACATTCTGACCGTGACCAGCATCAACGATACGCGTGTGCTGTATGTGGAGCCGGCGAAGTGGATCGCAAAACTGCGCGCCACGGCGACCGGTGGCCAGTTCCTGCTCAAAACCGAGATGGCTGCCGGCCACGGTGGTGTGTCCGGACGGTACGCGAAGTGGAAGCAGACGGCGTTCGAGTACGCGTGGACACTGCACACTGCCGGTGCGGTGAAATGAGTCACCTAAGGCACACCCGATGTGATGACAGGAAGCGCCCAGGAGTATTAATAACCTTAGAGATTCATTTCTAAGGGAGGGCCCGATGTCCACTGTCACGCCGGCCACTGGACCGCAGATTGCGGAGCCGAAGAAGCGTAAGGACAACACACACTGGCTCTACATCGGCGTCATCATTGCCGTGGTCGCGGGTATTACCCTCGGCCTCGTCGCGCCCGATGTTGCGGTGCAGTTGAAGCCACTGGGTGACACGTTCGTCTCGTTGATCAAGATGATTGTGGGGCCGGTGATCTTCTGCACCATCGTGCTGGGGATCGGTTCGGTGCGTTCGGCGGCAACCGTAGGTAAGACCGGTGGCTTGGCGCTCATCTACTTCACAGTCATGTCCACGTTTGCGCTTGCCATCGGCCTCGCAGTGGGCAACCTGATCAAACCCGGTGAAGGCTTGGGGCTCCACGGCGATGCGGCCGCCGGCGCCAAGTACGCCGAGCAGGCGGCGGAATCGGGCGGCCTCGTTGGCTTCGTCCAGGGGATCGTGCCGGAGACGTTCTTCTCCGCGTTCATTTCTGGGTCAATCCTGCAGGTGTTGTTCGTCGGGTTGCTGGTGGGCTTTGCTGTGCAGTCGATGGGTAAGCACGGCGAACCGATCCTCGGGTTTGTGGCGCACCTGCAAAAGCTGATCTTCAAGATCTTGAGCTGGATTCTCTGGCTCGCCCCCATCGGCGCATTCGGCGCTATGGCAGCCGTGGTAGGCAAGACGGGCATCCAGGCCGTGGTGCAGATGTTGGTGCTCATGGTGGCCTTCTACACCACCTGCGTCCTCTTCGTCTTCGGTGTGCTCGGCCTTGTGCTGTGGATCGTGGCGAAGGTCTCGCCGTGGTCCCTGTTCAAGTACTTGGGGCGCGAGTTCCTGCTCATCCTGGCCACCTCATCGTCGGAGTCTGCGCTGCCGAACCTCATGCGCAAGATGGAGCACCTGGGTGTGGACAAGTCCACCGTCGGCATCGTTGTGCCCACGGGCTACTCCTTCAACCTAGACGGCACTGCTATCTACCTGACCATGGCTTCCATCTTCATTGCGGACGCCATGAACATGCCGATGAGTATGGGGGAGCAGGTTTCGCTCCTCGTTTTCATGATCATTGCCTCCAAGGGTGCTGCCGGCGTTACCGGTGCAGGCCTAGCTACTTTGGCGGCTGGCCTGCAAGCCTTCCGTCCGGACCTGCTCTCCGGCGTGGGCATCATCGTGGGTATTGACCGCTTTATGTCCGAAGCACGAGCCCTGACAAACTTTGCTGGCAACTCCATTGCCACCCTCGTTGTGGGCACGTGGACACACACCGTGGACCATGAGCAGGTCAAGCGTGTGCTATCCGGCGATGACCCGTATGTTGCCGGTGATGATGATAGTCACGTGGACATGAGCAACCCCACGGTGGAGAATCCCGCCACGGCGCACCTGCAGCCAACACCGCAGGTGGATCTGTCGCAGTATCCGAAGCCGCCGCACTAAACACCGATGCAATAAACGCTGTAGCACTAGCTCCCAGCCCTCGCTCGCTTGTCCAGCGGGGGCTTCGTCGTCGCAGTAGAATGAGCGTCATGCCCGGCCACCTGCTCGTTTCCGTTTCTTCGATTTTCGATGAGACCCGCAAGGACGTCGAAAAGCTTGTGTCCACCTTGGACCAGGAGAGGATTCCCGTGTCGATGTTGGTGGCACCCCACATCGATAAGACGTGGCACTTGGCTAAAGACGATAAGACCCGTGGTTGGCTCAAAGAACAGATGGAGGATGGCCGTGGCCTCATCCTCAACGGCTTTGACCAGGCGGTGCAGGGCCGGCGGGCGGAGTTTGCGGCGTTGGAGGCACATGAGGCGTCGTTACGCTTGAAGGGCGCGACCCGGCAGATGCGGAAGCTGGGCTTTGACCTTGATACTTTCGCGCCGCCGCGCTGGCGGATGTCGGAGGGCACGCTGGTGGCGCTGCAGGATTTTGATTTTCGGCTCGCCGCATCGACAAAGGGGATTCATTTTCTGCGCACGGGGGAGTTTGAGCAAGCGCGTAACCTCTCCGTCGGTGAAGGTTTCGGCGCTGCTGGGTGGTGGCGCCGCAACGTCATCGACGCCGCGGTGCGCAACGCGGAACGTGGGAACACCGTGCGCCTGTCCGTCTCCGGCCGCAACTTGGCCAAGAAGAAGGTGCGCACGGACTTCATCGCCGCCGCCGTCACCGCTGCTAACGAGGGCTTGAAGCCGGTCAACTACCGCGATCTTTGATGCGCGCCGCCGAAATTACGTGCGCGCTGCACCCGCCCGATGACGCGGCACAGCAGGTAGATGCCGAAAGAGATGAAAGCCACGAACACGCTCACCGGGATGCCGGGGGCGAGTGAGATGATCATGCCGCCGATAGCGGAAATCTCGGCGAAGATCACGGACCACATGACTGCGCGCGCTGGGTTCGCGGTGATCTGCGCGGCCGCGGCACCAGGTGTGATCATGAGTGACATGACCAGCAGTGCACCGACGATCTGCACGGATTGAGCAGACGCAACGCCGACGAGCACGGCGAACGCGATGGCCATGCCGCGTACGTTTACGCCGGTAGCCGCCGACATCACCGGGTCCGCTGACGCAAAAATCAGTGGTCGCCAGAGCACCACGACGGTGACCACCACAGCCACGGTTGTCGCCGCTAGAAGCCACACGCTTGAGCTCGACACCCCCACAATCTGCCCCGTCAACAACGCCAACGCGCGGTTTGAATTACCGGGGTAGAGGTGGATGAACAGGACGGATAAGCCCATGCCAAAGCTCATGACCACACCAACGGCAGAGTCTTGTTGTCCCCGGAAGCCGAGGACAGCGAGGGTGAGGGCGGCGACGATCGCGCCGGCAACGGCGCCCAGTCCCACGTTGAGCCCAAAGAGCAGCGCAGCGGACGCACCCATGAGCGCAAGTTCCGAGGTGGCGTGGACGGAGAAAGACATCTGTCGCAGCACAATGAGTGGCGCCATGACGCCGGACAGGATGCCCAGCAGCGCGCTGGCCACGAGCGTTGTCTGCACGAAGTCGAGGCTTAGTAGGTACTGCGTGGTCGCCAATGCCTCGCTCATAGGACCACCATCCGTCCGTTAGCCTCCACGACGTCGACGTGGGTGCCGTAGAGCTCGCTGAGTACATCGGATCGCATGACCTCGCGCACCGTGCCGGTGACATGGCCGTTCGGGCCAAGGTAGAGCACGCGGTCCACAGCATCCAAGAAGGGGTTGATGGAGTGCGTCACGCACACCACGGCCGCGCCACTATCGGCGAGTGCACGGAAGCGGGTGACGGTGTTGCGTTCGCGGGCGATGTCGAGGGAGAGGAGAGGTTCGTCGGCAAGCAATAAGGCTGGATCGTTGACGAGGGCTTGGGCGTGGCGCACGAGCTGTTGCTGCCCGCCCGACAGCAGCCCCACGCGCTGATCTGCGAAGGTGAGCGCCCCTACGCGAGCGAGGGCCTTGTCCACGTCCTTTTTCTTCGGCCCCCGCCGCAACATCCGGTGCTCCATCGCCAGTGACACCAAATCGCGCGATCGTACCGGCAAATCCTGCGGAAACATGGACTGCTGCGGGATGTAGCCCACGCGGCCATTCACCGCGACGGAGCCTTGCGAGAGGGGCTGGGTGCCCAGAATCGTGCGCAACAGCGTCGACTTGCCCACCCCGTTGGGGCCGAGCACGCACACGATTTCGCCGCCGTCCACCGCGAGGTCGAGGCCCGACCAGAGCGGCTGAACAGCGGCGTCGTTGAACTGCAGAATCACGGTGAAAGTCTAACCGGCAAAGTTGCCCAATTGCGCATCAGTGCGCGGTTCCGCTTCGTCGACGATCTTCTGCACGTTGTCCACAATCTGTTCGAAGTAGTCCAGGAAATCCATGCCCTCTGGCGGGGTCTCGTTGATCTCCACGATGGGTAGGTTCTGCTTCTCCGCAGCCTCTTTTAGGCGCTGCGTGGCGTTGTTCGTGGACTGAGTGTTGACTACGAGGAAATCTAGAATCCCACTGTTGATGAGTTCGAGGAACTCCGCGAC
Source organism: Corynebacterium tuscaniense DNF00037 (assembly GCF_000759055.1). Taxonomy (NCBI): domain Bacteria; kingdom Bacillati; phylum Actinomycetota; class Actinomycetes; order Mycobacteriales; family Corynebacteriaceae; genus Corynebacterium; species Corynebacterium tuscaniense. The sequence continues at coordinate 102,131 of NZ_JRNG01000004.1, forward strand.
CTCTCCTGCGGATGGCTCGCTTTCATTGAGAGTGGTCAGCAGGTACTTCTCCGGGGTCAGGTCGTGCAGCTGAGTGCCCCAGATCATCGGCGCGGCGATGGGCTCCGTCATCGCCAGGTGCACGTGTGGCATCGCGTTGAGCTTCTCGGTGATCGCGTCCATGCGGCGGTCAACCTCGCTCGCATCACCGCCAGCACGCTTAGCGACGGCATCCGCCACCTCCTTCACCTTCCCCGGCGCCAACCAAATGTGCTCGAGGTCATTGATGTCCGTGGGAATCTCGGTGAAGTCGTGGCTGTGATCGTGGCCGGCGTGATCATGGCCGTGATCGTGGTCGTGGTGCGCGTGCTCGTCATGCTCACCATGCTCACCGTGCTCACCGTGTGCATGCTCGTCGTGTGCATGCTCGTCGCTCGAAAGGGGGATGGCGTGGATCACGCGGTCCTGTTCGGCAACGCGATAGAGGTTGGCGTCATAGTGTCCACCGTTGGCCACGACGGTGCCGGCTTCACGAATCTTGGCCAGGTCGGCTGCGGAAGCCTCGTAGGTGTGCGGGTCAATCGACTGGCCCGAAATGATGGCGGGCACCTCTTTGCCGGTGACGGCGGAGGCGACGTCGGCCCACACGCTGGTGGTGGCGATGATGTTGGTGGGGTCGGCGGCCTTGGTGGCGTCGACAGCTTTTGTGTCGGCGGGTTCGGAGGAGCAGGCGGTCAGCCCTGCACCCACGAGAGCAAGTGTGGCGAGCGCGGCTGAGGCGCGGTGAATTCTCGTGTTTCGCATAGGTGCGATTTAACCAATAATGAAAACTGTTTTCAACTCTCTGGTTGGGTGTAAGCGGGGTGTCCAGCGCTTCCGATATACTGAACCGCGTCTTCAGACCTCCAAAACTGTGAAGGATTCTCATGGCACGAGTCGTTGTTAATGTCATGCCCAAGGCTGAAATTCTGGATCCGCAAGGACAGGCTGTGCACCGAGCGCTGGGGCGCATTGGTGTGAACGGGGTGACGGATGTCCGCCAAGGTAAGCGTTTTGAGCTAGAGGTTGAGGACTCCGTGACTGATGAGCAACTGCAACATCTTGCGGAAACGCTGCTGACCAACACGGTGATCGAGGACTTTGTTGTCGTGCGGGAGGACGCCCAGTGAGCGCGACCATTGGTGTGATCACCTTCCCTGGCACTCTCGATGATGTTGATGCGGTGCGCGCGGTCCGTCTCGGTGGGGCAACCCCGAAAGGTTTGTGGCACGCAGATGAGGATCTGTCGGGCGTTGACGCCGTCATTGTTCCCGGTGGTTTCTCTTACGGTGACTACCTGCGTTCTGGTGCGATCGCTGCGATGGCCCCGATGATGAAGGCTGTGGTGGAGGCTGCCGGTAAGGGCATGCCTGTGCTGGGCATTTGCAATGGTTTCCAGATTCTCACGGAGGCTGGTCTACTGCCGGGCGCGTTGACTCGTAACAAGGGCCTGCACTTCCACTGCACGGACACGTTTTTGGAAGTGGCTAATGCGGAGACCGCGTGGACAAACCAGTTTGAGTCCGGCCAGAAGATCCTTGTGCCGGCGAAGCATGGGGAGGGCCGCTTCCAGGCGGACCAGGCCACCATCGATGCGTTGGAGGCTGAGGGCCGTGTGGTGTTCCGCTACACGGATAACTTCAATGGCTCCATGAACTCCATTGCGGGTGTGACGAGTGAGAACCGTCGTGTTGTTGGCCTTATGCCACACCCGGAGCATGCGATTGATCTGTTGACTGGCCCGTCCGAGGACGGTCTGGGTCTGATCCATTCGGTGCTGAACGACATTTCAAAGATCGGAGCGTGATCCACGTGCAGGTTAAAAATGACACCGTCGAGGTCGCGAAGAGCAGTCCGGAGCTGGAGCAGCCATACGAGGCACTGGGCTTGAAGGACGATGAATACGCCCGTATCCGTGAGATCTTGGGCCGCCGTCCGACGGACGCGGAGCTCACCGTGTACTCGGTGATGTGGTCAGAGCACTGCTCGTATAAGTCTTCCAAGGTGCACCTGCGCTACTTCGGCGAGACGATGACGGAGGAAATGGCCTCCAAGATCCTCGCCGGTATTGGGGAAAACGCTGGTGTGGTGGATATCGGTGGCGGTGACGCCGTGACGTTCCGCGTGGAAAGCCACAACCACCCCTCCTTCGTGGAGCCGTATCAGGGTGCCGCTACTGGCGTAGGTGGCATTGTGCGCGACATCATGGCCATGGGCGCCCGGCCGATCGCCGTGATGGACCAGCTGCGTTTCGGCGCCATCGACGCGGAGGACACCAAGCGCGTGCTGCCGGGCGTTGTCGCCGGTATCGGTGGTTACGGCAACTCGCTGGGCCTGCCAAACATTGGCGGGGAGACCGTCTTTGACGCTGCTTACGCCGGAAACCCACTGGTCAACGCATTGTGTGTGGGTTCGCTGAAGGTGGAAGACCTTCACCTGGCGTTCGCATCCGGCACCGGCAACAAGGTGATGCTCTTTGGTTCCCGCACCGGCCTTGATGGCATCGGTGGCGTGTCTGTGCTGGGCTCTGCCTCCTTCGAAGAGGGCGAAGAGCGCAAGCTGCCGGCCGTCCAAGTGGGGGACCCGTTCGCCGAGAAGGTTCTCATCGAGTGCTGTCTTGAGCTGTACGCCGCCGACGTTGTCGTGGGGATACAGGACCTTGGTGGCGGTGGCTTGTCTTGTGCGACCTCCGAGCTGGCAGCTGCTGGTGACGGTGGTATGCGCATCAACCTCGATGCTGTTCCGCTGCGCGCGGAGAACATGACCGCCGCGGAGATCCTCGCCTCCGAGTCCCAGGAGCGCATGTGCGCCATTGTGACCCCGGACAACGTGGAGCGTTTCAAGGAGATCTGCGCCAAGTGGGATGTCACCTGCGCTGAGATCGGTGAGGTCACCGACGAGGATGATCGTCTTGTCATTACCCACAACGGTGAGGTCGTGCTTGATGCACCGTCGTCCACCATTGCGGATGAAGCACCGGTCTACGAGCGTCCGTGGGCGCGGCCGGAGTGGCAGGATGAGGTGCAGGGAGGGGGAGACGTCGATAAGCCTGAGCAGCTACGTGAGGCCTGGCTGAAACTCGTGGCATCCCCCGCGCTGTGCTCGCGCGATTGGATCACCGAGCAGTATGACCGCTACGTGCGCGGCAACACGGTGCAAGCGCGGCACGCGAACTCGGGCGTTCTGCGTATCGACGAATCCACGGGCCGCGGCGTAGCCATCTCCGCCGATGCATCTGGCCGCTACACCTTCCTGGACCCGAACATGGGTGCGCGACTGGCTCTGGCGGAGGCGTACCGTAACGTGGCCGTCACGGGTGCTCGCCCGGTGGCGGTGACGAACTGCTTGAACTTCGGTTCCCCGGAAAACCCCGATGTGATGTGGCAATTCCGTGAGGCTGTGCATGGTTTGGCGGACGGCTCCCGTGAGCTGGGTATCCCGGTCTCCGGTGGCAATGTGTCCTTCTACAACCAGACCGGTGATACACCGATTTTGCCGACCCCGGTGGTGGGTGTTCTCGGCGTGATTGAGAACGTGGCGGATTCGGTGACCCACCGCGTGGTGAACAATGAGGACAAGGATGTCCTCGTGCTGCTTGGTGAGACGAAGGATGAGTTTGGTGGCTCCGTTTGGCAGGAGATCTCCGGTGCAGGGTTGTCTGGTCTGCCGCCGCAGGTGGACCTGGCTAATGAGGCGCGTCTGGCTGATTTCTTCTGTGACAAGGCCGAGGGGCTTACCGCCGCCCACGACCTGTCTGAGGGTGGCCTGGGCCAGGCTGTTTTCGAGATGATTAAGGACACTGAAAAGGGCGCGGAACTCGACCTGTCCGCAGTTAACGCCGACGCATTCACCGCCCTGTTCTCCGAGTCCGCGTCTCGCGTCCTGGTGGCGTGCAGTCCGGACCGCGTTGACCGCGTTGTCGCCGATGCCACTGAGCTGGGCATCCCGGTGGCCATCGTTGGTTCCACCAACATGAGTGGCGAGATCACCTTCGCCGAGGGCACCCCGGCTGCTGGTCAGTCCGTGAGTGTGGCGCAGCTGTGTGAGGCATGGTCGGCGACGATGCCGGGCTACTTCGCCCACGCAGACGCGCCGAACTCAGCGGTGTAGCCGGTTTAGCGCACCAACACCAGCGGCCCCCGCGATGAAGCGGGGGCCGTTTCGCTGTGCAGCACTTAGTCGATGGTCTGGGTTGCCGGTACCGGCTCAATGAGTGGCATCGGCTGGTACTTCTCACGCAGTTGGCGCAGGGTGCTGGTGTGCTCCCACAGTGCCTTGTCTTCAGCGGTGGCAGGGGTGAATTGGCGCGCGGGAAGGGGATTGCCGTCAATGTCGATACCCACGTATGTGAAGGTGGCGTGAATTGCCGTTTCTAGGTTTTCCCGCCCGCCACGCGGATTACCGGCACGGACGTGGGTTGTCACAGCCATGCTGCGTTTACCGGTTTGGGTGAGGCGTGAGTCCACTTCAATGAGGTCGCCGATGGCGATGGGTTTGTAGAAGCGGATGCCACCGGCGTAGACGGCGACGGTGCGTTCGCCGGCCCATTCCATGGTGATGGAGGTGCCGGCGCTGTCAATCCATTCCATGGCGGTGCCGCCGTGGACTTTGCCGCCCCAGTTGATGTCCGTTGGTTTGGCCATGAAGCGGTGGATGATGCGGGGTGCAGTCGATTCACCGTCGTAGGTGTGCTTGAGCATTTCCGATTCGATGTCGGAGCGCAGCTGGATGCGGGATTTCGCGGCGTGTTCGGCGCGGCGTTCTTCGTCGGTGGTGGGTATGAAGGTGGGTACTGCCATGGATTTGCCGGTTTCAGTGTCCTTGGCCACGAAGATAACCAGGCAGTCGCAGGCGCGGGTGAATACGCCTTCGCGCGGGTCGGCGGATAGCACCTCGTTCACGATGTGCATGGAGGAGCGTCCGGTCATGGCGATGCGGGAGCGTACTTCCACGATGTGCCCGGATGGGATGGGGCGGGTGAAGTGGATGTGCCCCACGTAGGCGGTGACGCAGTAGGTGGAGGACCATTGCACGGCGCAGGCGTAGGCGGCTTTATCGATCCATTCCAGCACGCGTCCGCCAGACACGCCTTGGGCGCCGGCGAGGATCACGTCCGTCGGTGCGGCCATGAATCGGAGGGTGATGGAGGGGGATTTTTCTACGGTCACACGAGGTGTTTCAGTTCCAGTGCTGGGCGTCATTAGCACAACACTACTCGCTTAGCCGCGGCATTTTAGGATGGGCGTATGGCTGTGAAGAATGATCCGCTGGCGACACGGGAGGCGATTGCGGCGATTGCGGGGTGGATTGTGGATCCGGAGAGCGTGGAGAAGCCTTCGCGTGGGTTGCTCGCAGATGCTTGTCGACGTTCCGCCCGCGCCCTCGCTGCCGAACTCCCTGGTCATACCGTCGAGTTGCGCGTGCCCCCATTCGTGGCGGTGCAGTGCGTTGAGGGGCCGCGGCATACCCGTGGGACCCCACCGAACGTGGTGGAGATGGCCCCTGAGGTGTGGTTGCAGGTGGCTACTGGGTTGATTGATTTTGATGAGGCTGTGGCCGATGGGAGGATTTATGCTTCGGGGTCCCGGGCGGGTGAGGTTGCGGCGGGTCTTCCGGTGATTGCCCTCCCGGCCAGCTAATCAACTAGGGTTGAGGCCGTGCAAAGCGTGAACAACGGTGCTTCTACTGGTGTGCCCGTGTCCCTGGATGCTGATGAGCAGGAGCCACGCGAAGAATGTGGTGTGTTTGGTGTCTGGGCGCCGGGAGAAGACGTATCTAAGCTGACCTATTTTGGCTTGTTCGCCCTGCAGCACCGCGGCCAGGAGGGCGCGGGCATTGCGGTGGGAGACAAGGGCCGGATCGTGGTGTTTAAGGATAGCGGTCTGGTGTCCCAGGTTTTTGATGAGGCAATCTTGGACGCACTCCAAGGCGATGTGGCCATCGGTCACACCCGTTATTCCACGGCGGGGTCTCAGAACTGGGAAAACGTTCAGCCGATGTTCCGCACCTCACCCGACGGTACGGATGTGTCCTTGGGGCATAACGGCAATCTGACGAACTACGCCACGTTGCAGGCTGAAGCGATTGAACGCCGCCTTGTGCCAACTGAGGGAGTGGAGGGACACGGTTCTTCCTCCGACACGGCGGTGGTGTCGGCGTTGCTTGCGGATGGAGTGCGCGATGGCCGTACCCTCCTTGATTCTGCCCGCGAACTTCTTCCGAAGCTGCAGGGCGCATTCTGCCTTGTCTTTACTGATGGACACACCCTGTACGCCGCGCGCGACCCGCACGGCGTGCGCCCTTTGTCGCTAGGGCGCCTGGAGCAGGGCTGGGTGATTGCTAGTGAGACCGCTGCGTTGGACATCACCGGTGCTTCTTTCGTGCGTGACATCGCACCGGGTGAGCTTATTGCTATTAGCGCCTCCGGTATTCACACTGAGAATTACGCAAAGCCAGCGCCGAAGACCTGCGTGTTTGAGTACGTCTACATTGCCCGCCCGGATTCTGTGGTGGAAGGTAAGACGGTCAACGCTGCTCGTCTGGAGATCGGGCGCCGTTTGTCGCGGGTGGCGCCAGTGGACGCGGACGTCGTTATGCCAGTGCCTGAATCCGGCACCCCAGCGGCGATTGGCTACGCGGAGGCCTCTGGTATTCCTTTCGCGCAGGGCCTGATGAAGAACGCTTATGTGGGGCGTACCTTCATTCAGCCGTCGGATACCTTGCGGCAGCTGGGCTTGCGTCTGAAGCTCAACCCGGTGCGCGAGATCATTGCGGGCAAGTCCCTCGTCGTCGTGGACGATTCCATCGTGCGCGGCAATACCCAGCGCAAACTTATCCGCATGTTGCGCGAAGCGGGCGCAGGGGAAGTACATGTGCGTATTGCCTCTCCGCCGGTGAAGTGGCCGTGTTTCTACGGCATTGACTTTGCTAGCCCCGGCGAGCTCATCGCTAACAACGCGGGCGGGGATGAGGATGCTGTGGCAGAGAACATTTGCCGCGTCATCGGCGCAGATACACTCGCGTTTGTGTCTATTGATGACATGATTGCTGCCACCGAACGCCCGGCCGACAGCCTGTGCGCCGCCTGCTTTGACGGCCACTACCCGCTGGGTCTGCCGGAAAACAACGTCAACGCTGACGCCGTCCGGCGTATTCAGGAAGGGATGTTTTAAGCCATGACCACCCCGGAAAACACCAACCCCGTTTCCTATGCCGCTGCTGGCGTGGACATTGAAGCTGGTGACCGTGCCGTCGAGCTGTTCAAGGACCACGCCAAGCGCGCCTCTCGCCCGGAGGTTCGCGGTGGCCTTGGTGGTTTCGCTGGCCTTTTTGCCTTGGGTAAGTACAAGAAGCCGCTGCTTGCTGCGGGCTCCGATGGTGTGGGCACGAAGCTCGTCGTGGCGCAGGCTATGGGCATTCACAACACCATCGGCATCGACTTGGTGGCCATGTGCGTCGACGACCTGGTGGTGTGTGGCGCGGAGCCCCTGTTCCTGCAGGACTACATCGCCATCGGCAAGGTTGTGCCCGAAAAGGTCGCGCAGATCGTCGAAGGAATCGCTGAAGGGTGCGTCCAGGCTGGATGCGCCCTGCTCGGCGGGGAAACAGCGGAGCACCCCGGTGTCATGGGTGAAAATGACTACGACGTTTCCGCCACCGCCGTTGGTGTCGTCGAAGCTGATGAGCTACTCGGCCCGGATCGCGTGCGTGAAGGCGACGTGATCATCGGCATGGCGTCATCTGGCCTGCACTCCAACGGCTACTCCCTAGCGCGCCACGTGCTGCTGGAGAAAACAGGCCTGCCTCTCGACGGCCATGTGGACGAGCTCGGCCGCACCCTCGGCGAAGAGCTTCTAGAGCCGACCCGCATCTATGCGCTTGACTGCCTGGCTCTGGCCAATGAGTGTGAAGTGCGCACCTTCTGCCACGTCACCGGTGGCGGCCTGGCGGGCAACATGGAGCGCATCATCCCCGAAGGCAAGGTGGCAGAGATGCACCGCGCCACCTGGTCTCCCGCCCCGATCTTCCACACCATTGCGGAGGTGGGCAACGTGCCGGTAGAGGAGATGGAGAAGACCTTCAACGCCGGCGTAGGCATGGTTGCCATCGTCGCCCCGGAGGACCGCGACCGCGCATTGGCTATGCTCACCGCACGTCACGTGGACTGCTGGGAGCTCGGTGTTGTCCGCGGTGCAACCGAAGCGGATGAAGGCCAGCGTGCGACGCTAGTAGGAACCCACGCGGGTTAAGCACGGCTACATGCCTGCGCATTCCTCCTGGCACAGGCGATGTCGCGCATAATTTGACTCGCACGCTATAGTGGCTGCAGGACAAATTTCACGGATATTATTTGGGGCCGCCGACTATTTCGGCCGCCCTTTAGACACCTCAAGGGGGTCACTGCCATGGGCCGCGGACGCGCCAAAGCAAAGCAGACCAAGGTTGCACGCCAGCTCAAGTACAACACGCCCGAGATGGACCTGGAATCTCTCCAGCGTGAACTTGCTGGACAGAACTCCAACTCCCGGTGGGATGAGGACGATGACTATGAGGTAGATGACCAGTACGCGGAATATGCGGACTGGGACGACGAAGACGTTGAGGAAGACAAGCGTTAACCTCCCGTAGGTGTATCCTCCGCGGTATGAACAAACTAGGCAGCATGGCAGACATGCGCTCCGGCCAGTGGTATCTACCGGACTCTGAGGAAGCACAGGAGCAGCATCGCGTTACGTGGGAGCGGACCCGTGAGTTCAATGCGTTGGGCAACACGGACCCAGTGCGTGCGCAGGAGTTGCTGGGGGCGATGTTCTCACCGCAGTCAGCGGTCCCGGAGGTTTTGGGTCCGCTGCACCTGGAGTTCGGGGTGAACACCACCTTCGGCGAAGGATGCTTTGTCAACTTCAACTGCGTGATCTTGGATATCGCGGAGATCACCATTGGCGCCGGGTCGATGTTTGGGCCTGCGTGTCAGCTGATTACGGTGGGCCACCCGGTGGATGATGCTGCGAAGCGCGCGGAAGGCTGGGAGCGCGCCCAACCGATCACGATTGGTCGCAATTGTTGGTTCGGTGCCGGCGCGATGGTCATGCCGGGCGTCACCATCGGCGATAATTGCGTGATTGCCGCCGGCGCTGTGGTGACCAAGGACGTTGCCGCAGGTTCCCTCGTTGCCGGTGTCCCTGCACGCGTGAAGCGCGAGATCAGTTAGTACGCCCGCGCAGCTTATCGACGGCTACTCGCCCCGCCCGTTCCCCCTCATCCTTCGGCATGGAATCCGGGTCCACGGTGGCAGAGACGTTGATCTCTTGGACGACTTCGTTGTCGCCGTCCGCGCTTTCAGCGCGGACACTGGCAATGACGTCGAGCTGCGCACCCGTGTCGATGGCTTGAGTGAGAGCGGAGCGCTTCACCAGCGCAAGCGCGATCGGACCGTAGTCGCAGTCGTGGACGATCGAGCCAACGTGGCCGACGGTGCGCCCACCGAAGGTGACCGGGTCGCCCGGTTTGGGGTCCAGGGGTGCGGAGCCGTCGATATGCAGCAGCACGAGCAGGCGCGGTGAGCGGCCAAGGTTTTCCACACGCGCGACGGTTTCTTGTCCGCGGTAGCAGCCCTTATCCAGGTGCACTGCGCCGAGGTTCTCCCCGCGGCGGATGAGAGTGTGGGCTTCGTGCGGAATTGACTTATTGTCCAAGTCCACGCGCAGTTCCGGCTCAAGCGCCTTGATGCGCTCCGCGGTGAAGGCCATGAGGCCTGCGCGATCCAAACCTGCGGAGGTACCGGCGCCAGAGCTACCGGCTGAGTCTCCAGCGGGTCCCTCCACCGGAGACGTTAATGCCTTGTAAGCGGCGGCGAGGTCGGGGCGGGGAACGGCGACGTCGATACGCCGAGCGGCGGACCAGGGGACGGTGCGCTCGAAGGCGGCGGTGATGCCGGCACCGCTCAGGAATTCAGCGGGTGAGAAGCTCGACGGCGCACCCAGCACCGTGAGGATTCCCAGGTCTGCCTCTTCCACGGTGACCTCGGACCAGAAGACCATCTTGGTCAGGAAGTCCCGGAAGGAATCCAGGGAGTATGAGGGGAGGTCGAGGTAGAAGGTTGGCGCGGCGTCGATAAGCGACACATCTGCGTGGTGCAGGATGCGGCCCTGCATGTCCAAGTCGAGCGCGGCGGCGGAAAAGCCTGGCTCCACGTCGTCGAGTTTCTGGCTCAGCAGGTTGTTCAAGAACGTGGCGGCATCAGGCCCGGTGACGCGCAGGACACCGCGGTGGCTGCGGTCCACCACAACCCCGCCACGGGAGATGAGGCGTTGTTCCCGCAGGGGGTCGCCGTAGTGCCAGGGCACACCAGCGGCATCGAAAGGTGAGGTGGCGGCGTCCGGAAGTTCGGTCGCGCCACGGAAAGCAAGTAGCGGAGAACGGTACGTATGCACGCACCTGATCATACGTGGGCATAATTGGGGGCATGCTTCCAGTACAACCTGCTCAAGCCCCTGTTATTTATCTCGTGGAGCCGTTCGGCGGCTCCATGCGCAGGCAAAACGTGAATCTGCCGCACGTGTTTTGGGATGATGCGGCCGTCACTCGCGGCGATGGATGTTTTGAAACGATCCTCGTGCACGGTGGTGAACCTGTGAACTTGGATGCGCACATTGCACGCTTCACGCGGTCTGCAGCGCTGCTTGACTTGCCTGAGCCGGTGGCGGAGACGTGGCGTACGGCCACGCTTGAGGCCGTGGGAGACTTCGTGCGCGAATCTGGCCTTGACCCGCAGGACGTAGAAGCCAAGTGCCAGTGGACCTACACCCGCGGCCGTGAAACCACGGGCGTACCCACCGCGTGGGTGTCTGTGCGGCCGATCCCGAAGGAGCAGCTCAAGCAACGTAAGAAGGGCGTGAAGGTGCTCACTGCCTCGCGTGGCTACACGCTCACGACCACGGATGACACCCCGTGGTTGACGGTGGGTGCGAAGTCGCTTAACTATGCCACCGCGATGGCCGCGTTGCGCTGGGCGAAGAAGCAAGGCTGTGACGACGTCATCTTCGTTGACCCCGCCACCGGCCGTGTGCTCGAAGGTGCGACGTCCACGGTGATCACAGTGAAAGGCGATAAACTGCGTACACCGGTCACCGGTGGGGATGTGCTGCCCGGAACAACGCAGGCCGCTATTTTCCGCCTCGCCGAAGAGCGCGGCTGGCGCTGCAAGGAGAAGGATCTCACGGTCGACGACATGCTTGGCGCGGATCAAGTGTGGCTGGTGAGCTCCGTGCGCGGCGGGGTGCGCGTCACAGAGATCGACGGCACAGGCACAAAGGCCCCGTCCAAGAAGGACGAGGCCACTGTTGCTTCGCTTATCAGGGAAGCGCGGACAACGGTTTAATTCCCCTAGCCCGCAATCCTCTTCAGCTCCCCGGACATGTACGGGACGAAGCTGATGTCGTCTTTCGTGGAACCGGGGGCGACGCGCTCATCCACCCAGCCGAGGTTGTTGTTGGGCATGAGGCCGTAAATGCGTTTGCCAGGGCCGTGGGTGGACGGGCCGGTTTCAGTAGCGATGGTGGATGCGGAGGTCAGCTGCCATGCGCGCTCGTTGACAGGTTCACCGTAGAGGACCTCCACGAGGCCACGGGAGTTAGTCAGGGTGACCTCAATTTCGTCTTTGAGGGAGATGCGCCAGAAGCCGATTTCGCGCTGGTCGGCACCGGTGGAGTTGCCATCTTCGTCGATACGCCAGATGCGTGAATCAAAGCGCAGGTAATTCTCCCCGTCGTGGGAGATGACCAGCTGCTGGCCGAAGGCGTACTCGGTGTGGTTGCCGTCTTCCGCCAAATCTACTGCTTGGCCGGTGCCCTGCCACACGCCTACCAAGGGAAGCAGGCCAAGGAGGCCATCGTGCAGGTTGGGTCCTTCGCGCAGGTTCGCCGTGTCATCGGGCAGCGGAATCTCGTCGAGGTCCAGCGCCGGGATATTGCGGTGCGCCGTGTTCTTGGACTGTTCTGCGGCCAAGTTCACAGCGGCGTTACCGTCAAGGCTGACGCGCTCAGGCGCGTCAGCGGTGTCAGCGGTGTCAGGAGTGTCAGGGGTGTTCGTTTCGTTCGTTTCCATGTCCGCCCAGCGTAGTCCTCTCACCGAGCGGGTGCGGTGATGGGCGACAGGTCAGCAGGGCTGAGCGTCACATTTCGCTTCGCGGCGGAAAAACGGATGGAACCACCGGCCACTTCTACTTTGTCTGCTTGACCGCCGATGGGCAGATCGCGAGTGTCCAAGCTGAGGGTGAAGGCGCGGGAGACGGTGTCGGCGTGGTCGGGGGAGACGTCGATAAGCGAAATGGGCTCCATGATGAACTCCGATCCCCTGAGCCGCAGGGTGACCACCACGGTAGATTGCTCCTCCATGCCGGGCACAGTGCCGGTGAGCTGGGCTTCGCTGGCGGAACCGCCGGTGGGGGAGATGTCGTAGGGGTTCGAGATGTCCAGGTCGGTCATATTCAGCAGTTCGCCGAAAGCAACGCCGTCGAGGGACAGGGTGCGGTCCACACGCTTGGCGGGTGCCCCCACAAAATCCCCGGCGTAGGCCTTGTTAGCGGGAATCGTGATCTCATAAATATCGGTGCGCGAATTCACGGTTAGGCCCGCGGTATCCACGTCAAGAGCCTGGAGGCTCACTCGGGGAATCTCACCGCTGCGCAGCACTTGCGCGAAAGGGAAACCGCCCACGTAGGTGTCCGGATCAGCCGGCAGCTGGTCCTGGGTGCGTGCCTGCACCGCCAGATGCCGTTCGACTTTCGCTGCCGTCGCGGCATCCACCACGAAAGCCGTAGCTGGCACGGCCAGTACTACGGCAGCAGCAACATAAGCCTTCACGTTCATGCCCTCACCGTAGTCTCCCCGTAGCCTTGAACTATGAATGAACCACAGTTCCACGTCACAGAAGCTCGCGAGCTTCTCAGTAGCGTCGCACAGCACGATGGGGTTGAGGCTTTCAGCGAGGCGTTCGTGCGGGGTCTCGACGGCAGCCATGAGCACTTCACTGTGCGCGACCACAACACGCTCATCGCTCTAGCCGGGCTCGCCCCTGACGGGTCCGCGGAGGTTGCGGTTCATCCTGCTTATCGACGCCTCGGCCACGGCACCGCCCTCATCTCCCAGACCCTCACCCGTCGTCCCGATGCTGGCCTGTGGGCGCATGGGAACCTTGCTGCCGCGAGGGCTCTTGCGGCAGCGTTGGGGCTTAAACCAACCCGGGAATTGCTGGTCATGGCGGTGGAAGGGGAGGCGCTCGCGGGCATTGGCGCGCCGGGTTCTACCGCGGAGGCGCTCACCGAACAGGAGGGAATAAGGGAGAGTAGTTATGCGGAGGAGCCCGCGGGTAAGCAATGGCTCCAGGTAAACAATGAAGCGTTCCACTGGCACCCTGAACAAGGTGGCTGGGACCTGGCGCGACTGCATGAGGCAATGAACACGGAGTGGTTCGACCCAGAGGGCGTCCGTTTTCTGTTTGACGGCGACTTTCTGGCGGGTTTTCACTGGACAAAACGTCACTCTGACACGCTTGGTGAGGTCTACGTGGTGGGCGTAGCCGATGCCTACCGCGGGCGGGGTCTGGGTGATCCCCTCATGCGAGCAGGGGTGGAACATCTCGTCGCCGGGGGTGCCAGAAAAGTGATCTTGTACGTCGAAGCCGACAATCAACCCGCAGTGAAACGCTACGAACAACTCGGATTTGCCGTGGTAGAACGCCACGTTGTGTACAAATCGACAAAGTTAACTCATTGTTCACCGATTTAGGCCTTTGCAATTAACACTCGGCCCGTACCTTCGCTCGGTGTGAGCACTCAGGCGCCATACGTGGCTGCTTGGGACCGATGCTCAGAAGAAAATCTGAATTCGCACCGGAAAGGTATCCCCCGTGATCCGTAACTTCAAGCGCTCCGCCGCAATCGCCGGCGTTGCAGCCATCGCTTCTGTCTCCCTGGTTGCATGCGGCGACTCCAACGACAATGCCGCTAACGGCGACAACGCATCCTCCGCTAAAGATGCAACCGCCATTGAGGGCCTGTCTGGTCAGACCGGCCAGCTCGTTGCTGAGGGTGCTACCTCCCAGGCCAACGCAATGGATTACTTTGGCTCCCGCTACGCCGAAGCTGTTTCGGGTGCTAACCTCGCCTACAACGCAACTGGTTCCGGTTCCGGTATCAAGAACTTCATCGGCAACCAGGCAGTCTTCGCTGGCTCTGACTCCCCGCTGAAGGAAGATAAGGGCGAAGTCGAGCAGGCGCGCGAGCGTTGCGGTGGCAACGACGCATGGCACCTGCCGATGGTCATCGGCCCGGTTGCTGTTGCTTTCAACCTTGACGGTGTTGCGGACCTGAACCTCACCGTTGACAACATTGTGGAGATCTTCAACGGCACCATCACCAAGTGGAACGACCCGAAGATCGCTGAGAACAACGAGAGCGCAGAGCTGCCCGACCAGGACATCTCCGTCATCTACCGCTCTGACGAATCCGGTACCTCCGACAACTTCCAGAAGTTCCTCTCCGCTGCTTCTGATGGCAAGTGGGAGGGCGAAGGTAAGGCATTCCCGCAGTCTGTCGGCGCTGGCGCTAACGGCTCCACCGCTGTGGCAGAGCAGGTCAAGGCGACCTCCGGCGCTGTCACCTACGTTGAGGCTGGCTACGCACACGACCTGGACCTCGGTGTTGCCAACATTGACTTCGGCTCCGGCGCAGTTGAGCTGAACAACGAGTCCGTGAACAAGGCTCTGGCTAACGTCCAGTTCAAGTCCGAGGGCCATGACTTGGTTGTTGACTCCAAGTCCCTGTTCGCCTCCAACAACGAGGGTGCATACCCGCTGGTTCTGACTACCTACGAGATCGTCTGCTCCAAGGGCTACGATGAGACCACCAAGAACATGGTCAAGGACTTCCTTACCATCGTTCTGGAGTCCCAGGATGAGGAGCTTGAGGACGCTGGCTTCATCCCAGTTTCCGGTGAGTTCGCCGACAAGCTGAAGGCTTCTGTAGACGCCATCTCCTAGGCGGAGCCCTCCGCACGCTTTTCAGCCCACAGTCTGAAAAGCACCACCATCCCCCGGTATCACTGTGAACCGGGGGAATGTTTATGTGGTGGATGAGCCACAAAACTGAACAACACGAACTTTAAGGAAACGTCACCATGGCAGACCAAGAACTGTCGGTTGCGGAAAAGGACGCCCCCGCTGGCCCTCCAGCTTCGGGTGCAGGTGTTAAGCGTCCGGGCGACCGTGTCTTCGAAACCTTGTCCACTGTCTCTGCGGCACTGATCACCGTCATCATCATTGCGGTCGGCTTGTTCCTGCTGAAGCAGGCTTTTGAGCCGCTGCGCCTTAACACCGAGAACTTCCTCACCTACAAGGGCCAGTGGCAGACCTCCAACCTGGACAACATGAAGTTCGGTATTCCGAACCTGTTCTTCTCCACGGTGACGGTGTCCATTATCGCGTTGATTATTGCCATGCCAGTTGCTCTGGGGGTGGCGATCTTCCTGTCCAACTACGCGCCCAAGCGGTTGGTGAAGCCGTTGGCTGGGCTCGTGGATATGCTCGCTGCGGTGCCGTCGATCGTGTACGGCCTGTGGGGTGCGCAGGTGCTCGGACCGAAACTCTCCGGTTTCTACGAGTGGATCAACTCCTGGGGTGGGGATTTCTTCCTGTTCCAGCGCTACGCAAACTCGCCGTCCTTCGACACGGGCCGCAATATCCTCACCGGTGGCATCGTGCTGGCGATTATGGTGTTGCCGGTCATCGCGGCTACCACACGCGAAGTGTTCGTGCAGACCCCTCCTGGCCAGATCGAGTCCGCGTTGGCGCTGGGCGCGACCCGCTGGGAAGTTATCCGCATGACTGTCCTGCCGTTCGGCATGTCCGGTTACATTGCGGGCGCCATGCTTGGTCTCGGACGTGCGCTGGGTGAGACGATGGCGCTGTACATGGTCGTCTCGCCGGGCCCTGAGTACCGCGGATCGCTTTTCGACGGTGGCACCACCTTCGCAACCGCCATCGCCAACGCCTCTGCCGAGTTCAACAACCCGACTTCTGCTGGCGCGTACATCGCTGCGGGTCTGGTGTTGTTCCTCCTGACCTTCCTCGTCAACTCGATCGCCCGCGCGATTGTCAACAAGAAGTAGGTGTGTGAGACATGACTAATCCCGATAACCTGCAGGGCGCATCTGAGGGTGCTTCGACTGCCGAACTGGTTGCACCCAAGCGAGAGAGTGTCGCCCCGGTGGGTGAAACCCCGTTCACGCACATCTCTTCTGGCCGTAAGACCACCAACTCTTTGATGGGCGGTCTGATGTGGGTAGCGATGATCCTTGCGCTCATCCCCCTCGGCTGGCTCCTGATCACCCTGGTCTCCCGTGGCTACGATGCAATCCTTAGTCCGGAGTGGTGGACGCAGGACATGGTCGGTGTCCGTGCTCGCCGTGAAGGTGGCGGTGCCCTCCACGCGATCGCCGGTACGCTGATGCAAACCTTGATCGCCTCTCTGTTCTCCATCCCGATCGGTGTGTTCACCGCGATCTACCTGGTGGAGTACGCCAACGGCAGCAAGCTGGGCAAACTGACCACATTCATGGTGGACATCCTCTCCGGTGTCCCGTCGATCGTTTCCGCACTGTTCATCTACGCCCTGTGGATCACCATTCTGGGCCAGCAGCGTTCTGGCTTCGCCGTGGCACTTTCGCTCATCCTGCTGATGGTGCCCGTGGTGGTGCGAAACACCGAAGAAATGCTCCGCGTCGTCCCGATGGACCTGCGCGAGGCCTCCTACGCCCTCGGTGTGCCGAAGTGGAAGACGATTGCGCGTATTGTTCTGCCGACTGCGCTGTCGGGCATTGTTACCGGCATCATGCTGGCCATCGCTCGCGTTATGGGTGAATCCGCACCGGTATTGATCTTGGTCGGCTCCACCCCGCAGACAAACTGGTTCGGTTTGTTCAACCAGCCGCAGTCCTCCTTGCCGCTGTTCATGCTGGACATGTGGAAGGCTGGTTCCGCGGAGCCGGTTCTCAACCGCCTGTGGGGCGCGGCCCTCACACTGGTCATCATCGTCGTTGTCCTGAACGTGCTTGCGCGGTTCATTGCCGCGAAGTTCTCAGTCAAGAAGTAACGCCGCCACCAATCAATCCCCACATAGGAGAAAACAATGCCTACCAAGCTCCAGCTCAACGACCTGAATATCTACTACGGCGACTTCCACGCTGTGCAGAACGTCAACATGGATATCCCAGCCCAGTCCGTCACCGCGTTCATCGGCCCATCCGGCTGCGGTAAGTCCACCGTGTTGCGCACGCTCAACCGCATGCACGAGGTCATTCCGGGTGCATACACCGAGGGCGAAGTGCTTCTTGACGGCCACGATATCTACGCCAAGAACGTCGACCCCGTGGCCGTCCGCAACACCATCGGCATGGTGTTCCAGAAGGCTAACCCGTTCCCCACCATGTCCATCGAGGACAACGTGGTTGCGGGTCTGAAACTGTCCGGTGAGAAGAACAAGGCCAAACTCAAAGAGGTTGCGGAGCGTTCCCTGCGTGGCGCGAACCTCTGGGATGAAGTGAAAGACCGCCTGGATAAGCCTGGCGGTGGCCTTTCCGGTGGTCAGCAGCAGCGCCTGTGTATTGCGCGTGCGATTGCTGTTCAGCCGGAGGTTCTGCTCATGGACGAGCCGTGCTCCGCTCTGGACCCGATTTCCACCCTGGCTGTGGAGGACCTGATCCACGAGCTGAAGAACGAGTACACCATCGTGATCGTGACCCACAACATGCAGCAGGCGGCGCGCGTGTCTGAGAAGACTGCGTTCTTCTCCCTCGAGGCCACCGGCAAGCCGGGCCACCTGGTGGAGTTCAACGACACCACCACGATCTTTGAGAATCCGAGCCGCAAGGAGACTGAGGACTACATCTCGGGTCGCTTCGGCTAAATTCTGGGCTCCACACTGCTCCCCCGCACCGTGGTGGTAATACCAGCCGGTGGGGGAGCAGTTTCATGTGGACAACAACCCGATGTTCAAACAAAAGGTTGATGTGTTTAAATTAAGCCTCATTTAAATTCCAACTATTGATTGAGGGGTTTGCTTTGAACGCTTCCTTCCGGCGCCGTCTTGTCATCGGTGCCACCGTGCTTGCACTCTGTGCTCCTGTAGCCGCCAACACTGTGGCGCATGCTTTCCCCACCATCGACGCTGCCGACGCCCGCGGTTGCACCGGTGAGCTGGACACCCGTCACCCTGACCTCGACGTAAATCTGGACATCGCGGGGCCGGATGAGATTGACGTGACCAAGGACATGACCTTCACCCTCAAGGGCACAGGTATTGACCCAGCCACCACGCCGGGTGCATCCAACGGCGTGTATGTGGTGCTCACTCCAACGAACGTGTGGCGCATCGGGCACTGTAATACGATGACCGGTGATGGTGACGCGCTCATCGCGCGCTGGATCCCAGCCCATACTTTTGCGCAGAATGGCGGCAAGCTCGACCTGAAGTTGCCGGTGAAAGCCAACACGCTCCAGCCGGGCCAGACCTACTCGCTTGGGTTCATGGCGGCTCATGGTCTCGCGCTCAGCGAGCGCTACTTCGACCGGGGTATCACCTTTACGGTTCCCGCAGTCGGTGCGGACACGGTGGAAACGCCCTATGGTGTCCGCGCCGAAGTCAACGATAAGCGCGACATCACCGTGAAGTGGGACTACTCGCAAACCATCCCCGAAACCGCATGGCGTGTGCAGATCAACTGTGTTGAGCACTGCACCCACTGGCGGACAACGCGAACCTTCGACATTTCCAACGACCCCAACGCGCGCTCCTACACCTTCGAAGATGCTGACGCAGGAGTCTATCAGGCTTCCGTCAACGCGAGCCGGTGGGTGAACGGTAACCGTGCGACTACGGATTTTGGGGTGTCATCGCGGTTTGTGGTGGGGGACGTCGATAAGCCAATGAGCCAGCGACTCCACGCGAACGGAATCGTGCACGACTACGGCGAATACATCGCACCCGGCACTGAGGTCACCCTGAAATCTCCGATCGAAGGGACAACGAAGTGGTCGGTTACCGGTGTGAAGGACTACACGGTGGACCCCGAAACCCAGGCCCTGAGCTTTATCATGCCCACCAATCCGGTGCAGGTCGAAGCGGCGAAAGTTACGGAGGAGACAAAGGGGCTGCCCAGTTGGGCGCTGGCGCTGATCAGCGTCTTTGCTGCTCTCACGGCGATCGGCATCGCAGTGTTCAGCCAGTTCCCGGTGGTTGAGCAGCTGCGAAAACTTCTCAACTTCTAGCGCCTACTTGCGCCAGTACTGCTCCAGATTGCGCAGGCGTTCCTCCATCTCTGAGGTGGGGGTGTCGTCGCGGCTTTGCGCGTAAACCTCGGAGGTCAGGCCGGTGACCAGGTAGACGATGCGCGCGCCGACGTTGACGCAGTGGTCGGCGTAGCGCTCGTAGAACCGGCCGATGAGGGCCGCGTCCACAGCCGCGCGGCTGGAGCCTTCCCAGTCTTTGCCGGTCACGGTGGAGAGGAGGTAGCGGTGGAGGTCGTCGACATGGTCGTCGATCTCATTCATCTCCAGCGCAAGGTCCGCGTCGGGGCTGATCAGCTGATCATGGATCAGCTCACCCATCGAGTCCACCATGGTGGACATCTCTTTGATCGTCGGCTGCAGTTGCTTATCGACGACCTCCTCCGGATACCTCAACCTCGCCGTATTCGCCACGTGCTTGGCCAGTGCCCCCATCCGGCTGAAATCCTCCACGATGTAAATAGAGGTAAATACCTGGCGGAGTTCGGTAGCCACGGGATTTTCCCGGGCAAGCAGCTGCATGCTGCGCTGCTCACAACGCTCCCGGATTTCCTTGAGGGAATCTGCCGCGGTGAGTGCCTCTTCCGCATCCTCCAGTGATGCTTCGAAGAGAGCCTTCGTGGCAGACGCCATGATGCCGCGGACAGTATCGCTCATGATCTGGAGGTCATGGGCAAAATTGTCCAAGTGTTCGCGGTACACAGTGCGCATCGGGGCTTCTTTTCCGTTCACCTTGTCTAACCTCCGTTGTTCTCAATCTCCGCCCCGGCGGGGACGGTGGGGTCGTTGGGGTCGTCGAGCCAGCCTTCGGGGAGCGCAACCTTGGCTGAGGAGCCCTGGCGCCCACGGGCTTCATCGGCAGCCACAGCGCGCGCGGGGCTGTCAGCGATGGTAGCGAGTTTCGCGCGGAGTTCATCGAGGGTGGATACGCGAGCTAGTTCACTGCGGAATTGCCCACCAACGGGGAAACCGCGGAAGTACCAGCCGATGTGCTTGCGAATATCGCGGCAGCCACGCTCCTCGCCTTCGTGGGCGGCGAGCAGCATCGCGTGGCGCAGAACAATGCGCGCTACCTCACCCAGCGTCGGCTCCTCCGGCACGGGCTCTCCGCGAAGCTGTGCGGCGAGCTGCGCAAACAACCATGGGCGGCCGAGGCAGCCACGGCCAACGACCACCCCGTCGCACCCGGTCTGATCCATCATCGCCTGCGCGTCACCGGGGGCAAAGATATCGCCATTTCCCAAAACGGGAATGTCACTGCCATCCATGTGTTCCACCAGGCGGGCGATCTCATTCCAATCCGCCTGCCCGGAGTAGCGCTGCGCCGCGGTGCGTGCATGCAGGGTTACAGCGGCGGCGCCTTCTTCGGCGGCGATGCGGCCAGCGTCGAGATGCGTATGGTGCTCATCATCGATGCCCACGCGGAACTTCACAGTCACCGGAATCCCAGACCCCTTCGCCGCGCGCACAGCCGCCGACACGATGTTGCGGTACAGCTCGCGCTTATAGGGAATCGCCGAACCCCCACCCTTGCGCGTCACCTTCGGTACCGGGCAGCCAAAGTTCATGTCCACGTGATCGGCCATGTCCTGATCCGCGATCCTTCGCACTGCCTCATAGGTATATTTCGGATCCACCGTGTACAGCTGCATGGAGCGTGGTGACTCTTCCGGCGCAAACGTGGTCATGTGCAGCGTTTTCTCATTGCCCTCCACCAGTGCACGGGCCGTAATCATCTCGCACACATACAGGCCCGACACACTACCGACGAGCTCTTGCTCAATCTCGCGGCATAGAACGCGAAACGGCATGTTGGTGACCCCCGCCATCGGCGCAAGGATGACGGGGGAGGCGACATCGAGGTCGCCGATGGTCAGTGTTTGGCGGTTGCCGGGAAGGGTCATTGTCACGGCAGCCATTGTTCCTTGTGCTGGTGGGGTACACAAACCACACCGGAAATATTCACCCGCAAAACCTTTTTCACTATTGGATGGGGCAAGTGGTGGCGAGGAAGTGTCACGTACGCCACAATAGGAAGAAATCGTTGTGACTACCCCAAACATCTAAGGAGAGACGATGAGCGATCGCATTGACAGTGCCCAACTGCGTGACAAGGTGATGACCGCGGAAGAGGCCGCGCAGTTTGTCAACCACGGCGACAAGGTTGGTATTTCCGGGTTCACCGGCGCCGGCTACCCGAAGGCCCTGCCGGGCGCGATCGCCGAAAAGGCGAAGGCAGCCCACGAAAAGGGCCAGGATTTCAGCATTGACCTGTTTACCGGTGCATCCACTGCCCCAGAGTGTGACGGTGTTCTGGCTGAGGCTAACGCCCTGCGCTACCGCATGCCGTACCAGTCCGACCCGACCATGCGTAACAAAATCAACGCTGGTGAGATGAAGTTCCAGGACATCCACCTCTCCCACTCCGGCATGATGGTGGAAGAGGGCTTCTTCGGTGACGTGGACCTCGCCATCGTCGAGGCTGTGCGCATCACCGCTGAGGGCAACATTGTGCCGTCCTCCTCGGTGGGTAACTCTGTAGAGTTCCTCAACGCTGCAAAGAAGATCATCATCGAGGTCAACGAGTGGCAGTCCGAAGATCTGGAAGGCATGCACGACATCTGGCTGGTGCCACCGCTGCCGAACCGCATCCCCATCCCGATTACCAAGTGCGGCGACCGTATTGGTACCACCTACATTGAGATCGACCCGGAGAAGGTCGTCGCTGTAGTAAAGACCAATGCCCCGGACCGCAACGCACCGTTCAAAGCACCGGACGAGATCTCCGAGCAGATCGCAGGCAACTTCCTTGACTTCCTGGAAAACGAAGTGAAGGCAGGTCGCCTCACCTACGACGGCTACGTGATGCAGTCCGGCGTGGGCAACGTCCCCAACGCCGTGATGGCTGGGCTTATGGATTCCAAGTTTGAAAACATCCAGGCCTACACCGAGGTCATCCAAGACGGCATGGTCGACCTGATTGACGCTGGCAAGATGACCGTCGCCTCCGCGACTTCCTTCTCCCTGTCCCCTGAGTACGCGGAGAAGATGAACAACGAGGCAGCACGCTACCGCGAGTCCATCGTCCTGCGCCCGCAGTCCATCTCCAACCACCCGGAGGTCATCCGTCGCACGGGCCTGATCGCCTCCAACGGCATGATCGAGGCGGATATTTACGGCAACGCCAACTCCACCCACATCAACGGCTCCCGCCTGATGAACGCTTTGGGCGGCTCCGGTGACTTCACCCGTAACGCCTACATCTCCTCTTTCATCTCCCCGTCGGAGGCAAAAGGCGGCGCTATTTCCGCGATCGTCCCGTTTGTGTCCCACGTGGACCACACCGAGCATGACGCAATGGTCTTCATCACCGAGTACGGTGTGGCAGACCTGCGTGGCTTGGCACCGCGTGACCGCGTGGCCAAGATGATCTCCATCGCCCACCCGTCCTACCGTCCACTGCTGGAGGAGTACGTCGAGCGCGCCGCGAAGTGCAAGTACCAGTCCACCCCGCACGACCTGCGTCACGCTTTCGATTTCCACCTGCGTATGGAGGAAACCGGCTCCATGAAGTAGCCCAATTGGCGGCCCGGGCCCACCAACGTCTAGCATGGGTGGGCACGGGCCTTTAGCTCAGCTGGTAGAGCTACGGACTTTTAATCCGCAGGTCGCGGGTTCGAGCCCCGCAGGGCCCACGCACAAACACCCCACGCCACTCGGCGCGGGGTGTTTCTGCTTGTGTGGGGCAAAGAACAGGAATGGGCGTAGTGTTGCGATTATGGCTGCGAACCTTGAGAAACCCTGGCTGAAGTACTACCCCGAGTGGACCGCCCACTCTCTTGAATACGGGGATGAAACTCTCGACGACATCTACGAGGCCAACCTGGCCAAAAACCATGCCCTGCCCGCCACGCGCTTCTTTGGCAAGGGGCAGACCTACGGAGAGCTTGATGCCCAGGTGCGTGCAGCAGCTGCCGGTCTGCAGAAGCTCGGCGTGGCAAAAGGGGATCGGGTGGCTATCTTGCTGCCGAACTGCCCTCAGCACGTCGCAGCCTTCTTCGCGGTGCAGAAACTTGGTGCAGTGGTGGTGGAACACAACCCGCTCTACACCGCCAACGAGCTGCGCCCCCAGTTCATAGACCACGGTGCCAAAGTGGCCATCGTGTGGGACAAAATCGCCGACATGGTGCAAAAATTCAAAAAAGACACTGCGCTGGGCGCCGTCATCAGCGTGGATATGACGAAGGCGATGCCTGCCTTCAAACGTCTTGCCCTGCGCTTGCCCATCAAGAAAGTCAAGGATGCTCGCGCCGCACTCACCGGCCCCTCTGCCGGCACGCTGTCGTGGGAGAACCTGGTGGGGGTGGGTACGGGGGAGGCGCTGGGGACGCGGACAAGCAATGCCGATGACCCCGCACTCATCCTGTACACATCGGGAACGACGGGAGCTCCGAAGGGCGCGGTGCTCACGCACCGTAACCTGCTGGCCAACCCGCAGCAAGGTGTGGCGTGGGTGAAAGACCTGCAGAAACCCGGGCAACGGATGCTGGCTACACTGCCGTTCTTCCATGCGTACGGCCTGACATTCTCGCTCACGCTTACCGTGCTCATTGGCTCCGAGCTCATTCTGCTGCCCGCGCCGCAGATGGAGCTGATCATGAGCGAAATGAAAAAGAAAAATCCGCCCACTTTCGTGCCCGGCGTGCCCACTGTATTTGAGCGCATCGTCGAAACCGCCAAGGAAGAGGGGGTGGACCTGTCCGCCGTTCAGACCGGTTTCTCCGGCGCCTCCTCCCTCCCTGCGGAGGTCATCGAGGGCTGGGAGGAGCTCACCGGTGGCCGCCTCGTGGAGGGGTATGGGCTGACGGAGACCTCGCCGATCCTCATCGGCAACCCTGCTACCGACGACCGCCGTCCCGGCTACATCGGCATTCCTTTCCCGGATACGGAGATCCGCATTGCCAACCCGGAGAACCTCGACGAGGACATGCCCTATGGCGAGCCTGGCGAGATCTTGGCCAAAGGCCCACAGGTCTTCGGCGGCTACCTGAACAACCCCGAAGCCACTGAGAAAGCCTTCCACGATGGTTGGTTCCGCACCGGCGACATGGGCGTCATGGAGGAAGACGGGTTTGTGAAGCTGGTCAGTCGTATCAAGGAGCTCATCATCACCGGTGGCTTCAACGTATACCCCGCAGAGGTGGAGGAGACGTTGCGCCGCCACCCGGACATCGTGGAGGTTGCGGTGGTCGGTCGCCCGCGCGAGGACGGTTCGGAGGATGTCGTCGCGTGCGTGGTACTCGGCGAGGGCGCGGTACTCGACCCGGAGGGCTTGAAGGACTTCGCACGCGAGAATCTCACCCGCTACAAGGTGCCGCGCACGTTCTACCATTTCGAAAGTCTGCCGTCAGATCAGCTGGGCAAGACCCGTCGCCGCGAAGTGCGCGACGCATTGCTCGCCCGACTCGAGAAGAATTAACGCATGGTCGTTTGCTATCTGCGCCCTCGCAGGCTTATCGACGGCCCTCGGCGGCCTCATCGTCGCCCTCCAACGCCACCCCAGCGAACGCTTCTTGGCGGCAGCCCTCGGTTTCTCTGCCGGGGTGATGTTGTACATCTCCCTGGTTGAGCTGCTGCCCGAGGGCGTGGATGGGCTGGAAGAAGCTGGGGTAGCAGGGGCGGCGATGTGGGGTCCCGTGGCATTCTTCGCAGGGGTACTACTCATCGCGGTGATCGACCGCTTCGTGCCCGAAGACATTAACCCGCATGAGGAGCCCAGGACGGCCGGCAGCATACGCATGCGGAAAGTGGGGGTGATAACGGCCCTGGCCATCGCCATCCACAACTTCCCCGAAGGTTTTGCCACCTTCTTCGTGGCGTTGCAGGATGTGTCGTTGGCGTTGCCGCTGGCGTTCGCCATTGCGATCCACAACATTCCCGAAGGCATTGCCGTTGCCGTGCCGCTGCGCGAGGCAACGGGTAAGAAATGGGCAGCCGCCGGCTGGGCCGCCCTGTCCGGTCTGGCGGAGCCCGTAGGAGCCATCATCGGCTATATCTTCTTAAAGCCATTCCTCGGCCCCGCGTCCTTGGGCATCACCTTCGCCGTCATTGCCGGGATCATGGTTTTTGTCAGCCTGGACAAGCTGCTGCCCACCGCGATTGCCACCGGCCGCCACCACGCCGCTGTGTACGGAGTCGTCGGGGGAATGGCCGTTATGGCCGTGAGCCTAGTTTTGCTCGCCTAAAATTCGGGCAAGGGAATCACATGACTCGTGCTCACCCGTAGCTTTCCCCATTCGGCTTTTGCTTCACGACGCTCGAACCCGGCTCCCTCTCCTCCCACCGCACTGCCTACATCGACGAGTCCGCGCTCTGCGCCACGGAATGCGGGCGGAGGCAGCAGCGCTTGAACCGGACGCGCGCGAAATCCTCCAGCCCATCCGCGCGGCACGCCCTCGGCCGCACGTCGACTCTGACACGTGTGAAACCCCGCCAGCCGATGCTCAACGTGGTCTCCGCGGGGCACGACCTGTCGACCCCACCTATGCTTACGGTATGCAACTAATCCGACTAATTCTCAACATCATCTGGGTTGTTACCGCTGGCCTGTGGCTCTTCCTGGGATACGTCCTGGCGGGCGTGGTCGCATGCCTACTGATCGTCACCATTCCGTTCGGACTCGCCTCCTTCCGCATCGCCGGCTACGTGCTGTGGCCGTTCGGACGTGAAGTTGTGGACACCGGTAGAGGTGGGGGACTGGGCCTCATCGGCAACGTCATCTGGTTCATCATCGCAGGCCTCTGGCTTGCCGTCGGGCACATCGTGACGGCGGCTGCGCAGGCAATCACCATCATTGGTTTGCCTTTGGCGTGGGCTAACCTGAAACTCATCCCCGTAACCTGCTTCCCCTTTGGCAAGACCGTGGTGGATTCGCGCGACGCGAGCCATTTCCCGGCGCCCACTAATTTCAGGTTTTGATCGATTAACCAGCCCATTTGGTGCTGCGCCTGCGCCGGGCTTATGATAGGCGAGCTGTCTAGCGCCCCCATCGTCTAGAGGCCTAGGACTCCGCCCTTTCACGGCGGCAACACGGGTTCGAATCCCGTTGGGGGTACCAAGGCCCTGTGGCGCAGTTGGTTAGCGCGCCGCCCTGTCACGGCGGAGGTCGCGGGTTCAAGTCCCGTCAGGGTCGCAGCGGAAGGTCCGAGCGTTTGGCTCGGGCCTTAACTTTTTTAGTTTTGTA
>NZ_JRNG01000005.1:0-1447 GCF_000759055.1 Corynebacterium tuscaniense DNF00037
GGGGATGCGGACGGAATCTTGGAGGATTCCACTTATGAACCGTTCGTACACAGATCAGCAGCGTCGCAGAGCGATTGAGGTGTATAAGCGCACTCAGTCGGTGACGAAGACGACCCGGCAGCTGGGGTATCCGGGGAGATGGACGCTGTACAAATGGTTGCGTGAACCCACCACTCCAGGTAGACCGCGTAAGCAGGCGAAAACCTTGACGCGTTACCCGTTTGAGGTCAAGCTTCGTGCTGTCGAACTTTTCAACGCCGGGTGGAGCCCAGCTGACATCGCTCAAGAATGTGGGCTGAGGTCAAAAATGAGCGTCTATTCTTGGGCACAACGCCATCGTGAAGAGGGACAATGGGGGCTGATGTCGAAAAAGGAACGAGAAGAACGTGCTCGCATCCCCACCCGAGCAGCCCTTGAAAAATCTTTGCCGGATGATCCATCTGAACTGAAAGAACAGATGGCCAAGCTGCTGGTCGAGAAAGCTGTATTGGAAAAGGAGCTGGAGCTTGTAAAAAAAGACGTCAGCGTCATCCCAGGTCAGCTCAGTAATAGACAAAAGACCGCAGTGGTTGACGCGCTACGCCCTGACTTCCCCTTGCCGATGCTGCTTGCCTCTATCGGCCTTGCACAATCGAGTTTTTACTACCACCTTCAACAACGCAGCCGGCCCGATAAGCACGAGCATATCCGTGACATGCTCCATGCCATCGACGCGCAGTCGGACAACACGTACGGCTATCGACGCATGTGGTGGGAGTTGCGTCATCGTGGGATCATCATCAGCGAGAAGGTTGTTCGTCGCCTCATGCGCGAAGAACAAATCGTGCCCCGCTTTCCGAAACGCAAGTGGAGGTACTCCAGCTATCAGGGAGAAATTTCACCAGCTCCGGATAACTTGGTGAACCGTAATTTTCACGCTGACAGCCCAAACAAGTTGTGGCTAACTGACATCAGTGTTTTTGCAGCTCACGATGGTCGCGTGTACCTCTCTGCCATAATCGACTGTTTTGACGGCAAGGTCGTCGCCGCGAAAACAAGCGTGCACCCCACTATGGAGTTGGCGCAGGAAACCCTGCTTGCTGCCATTGAAGCGGAGCAGCCAAAAGCAGATGGTTCCCTGGTGCTTCATTCTGACCGGGGTGCACATTACCGCGGTAGCACCTGGCGCAGTTTGACCGCTAAATACGGGATTGTCAGCTCAATGTCTAAAAAGGGCTGCAGCCCAGATAACGCAGCGTGTGAAGGATTTTTCGGCCGTATGAAAAATGAGATGTACTACGGCAAGGTTTGGCAAACCACCAAAGAGCTCGAAGAAGCCATCGCGCGATACATCGAGTTCTATAACAACCACCGGATCAAAACCAGTCTAGGCGGTGTGAGTATCACCGCCTACCGAACACTTCATGTAGCGTGACCCGAAACTGTCCAACAAAATGTCCGCGTCCCC